>JAKARU010000097.1 GCA_021819225.1 Thermoplasmata archaeon | reverse complement strand
TTTATAGGCCTCTTCTTGTTCATTACATCATCTAGAAGGGCTTCTGCTTTGGAGAGGTCCATGCCCTTCAGGTTATGCGCGATATTCACTGCGTCCTTGAAGGAAATGTTACAGTTCTTCCTTATGGACCTTGCAGACTTTTCCGGTATTTCATTTAATGAGTATCCTTTCATTTTAAATCACTTCAGTGGCATGAACTTCGAAGATCTTGTTGCACCTACTCCTGGTCCAGAGTGCTTTACTTCTCCTCTTGTCAATGCGAATTCTCCTACATAATGCCCGATCATTTCAGCTTTTACCTCGAATTTTACGTAGTTTTTTCCATTATGAACGTGTACTATCTTACCAACATATCTTGGAAGGATTATCAGGTCCCTCACGTGTGTTCTTATTTCTGGCTTCTTTCCCAGAAGTCTCTTTACTACTATTTTCTGGTCAGGTCCCATTTCTCTTTTCAAGCTTCTTCTTACTCTTGCCGGGAATACCTCCATCAGTTTTTCCCTGTCCATTTTCTGAAGTTCTTCCAGCGTATATCCCTTGTACTTGAATTCCTTGGATCTTCCCATGGCAACTTTCTGGGATTTCCTGCTCCTCCTTCTTATGGATTTTGCCGATGCCTGTCTATTTGTGGTCATTTAATTTTCCTCCTTTGTGGTGATAATCTTCCTACCTTCCTTCCTGGCGGTGTTCCCCTTCCAACTGTGCTTGGTCTACCAACGTGCTGATGGTTTCCTCCTCCATGTGGATGGTTTACGGCATTCATAGCAACACCCCTTACAGTATAGGCTTTCTTTGCCTTGCTCTGCAGATAGTGTATGTGTCTTCCTGCCTTCAGTATAGGAATGTCTTTTGCACCTGTACCTGCAACAACTCCCACAGTTGCTCTGCACTGTGGATTCACATTCTTGATTGCCCCTGACGGGAGTTTTATAGAAACAAATTCTCCGTGACTTATAACCTGGGAATATGCACCTGCAGTTCTGCAGAGTTTTCCTCCATCTCCTGGCACTGTTTCTATATTATGAACAAGAGAACCATCTGGAATGAAGCCAAGATATGTGGAATCCCCACTTTTAGGATTCTCAATCTTGCCTATATTAACTGTCTGGTCAACATATGCACCGTTGAATGCTATCTGATACAACTTTTTACTGTTGACTCCATCAAGCACAAGAACCGGTGATGTCCTGCCTGGTGCGTGTATAATATCCTTAATCTTGTAATTGCCATCCTCTGGAATTCTCATTGGGCTTACGTGTCTGTGCCCTGGGCTCCTGAATACCAGTGTGCCCTTTCCTCTCCTCTGTGTTATTAATAGTTTACCCATTTTAATACCTCAGTAAATTCCTATCCTCTCTCCAATCTCTTCAGCATTAAACTCTGGAGCTAGTTTAATCACCGCTTTCTTCCCCCTCTTGGTGTAGAGAACATTGATTTTTTCAACCTTGACGTTGAACTGCTTCTCCACATCCTCTTTTATCTGCTTCTTAGTTGCTTTCCTGCTCACTATGAACGTGAGTTTATTCTCAGTCTGACTCTGAATCATTGTTTTTTCTGTTGCTGTTGGTGAAATAATAACGTCTTCCATCTTCATTCGACCTCCATATTCTTAATTGAGCTTTCAGTAAAGAGTATCAGTCTTCCGCCCTTTCCTCCTGGAGCAAGCTTTGATATTGATATATTTTTACAATGTGAGACCTCCACACCTGGAAGAGATTTGAAGGCAGTCAGATGCATTGGTGAGTCAGTTACGATAAGAATGCTTTTAGGTGTCCTGTAAGTCCTGTTTCTCATTGTGCCTCTTCCAGCCCTGATTTTTGTTCTTTCCTTCGCTCTTTCTATATCATCCCATACGCCGAGAGACTGAAGGAAATTTCTCGCATCTCTGGTCTTTCTTATGTTGTTGATATCATCATTGACTACGACTGGGAATGTAAGTTCTTCTGAGAACATATGCCCTCTTTTTCTGACCAATTCTGCATTTGCAGCCATGCTGAGCGCAGTTTTCCATGCAACCTCTTTTTCTTTCTTGTTTATCTTGAGTTTGAGAACCTTTTCTGCTCGTGGGGAATGAGGACTTCTTCCTCCCTTTGTACTTCCAAGCAGGACCGCTCTTGAACTACCAGATACTCTTGGCATTCTTGAAATACCCATTCCTGGTCCTGATGTATGACCTACTCTCCTCAGACCTGCATTGGGTGATGACCCATACGGTTTCCTGTATGAAAGTGTTACTGCCCTGAAGGCCTTCTGCATGATATCTTCTCTTAACTCAGATTGGAAAATTTGAGGTACTTCAACCTCATGATCAACTTTTCCTTCCATATTGTAAACTGATGTTTTCATTTTTAATCACCCTGCTTGGATTCTCTGGAAATGTAAGCCACTTCAAGATTCTCAACAGAAGGAGATTTCTGCCTTGATGGATCCCTGAACTTAATTAGCCTCTTTATTGAGCCCGGTACTGAACCGTGAATCAATACATAATTTGTTCTGACCAATCCGTAATTTACAAATCCACCCTTTACGTTGATGTCGTCCTGACCCTGTGATTTGGCATATTTTATGATCCTCATGTTCTGCTGCGTCCTCTGGTGGGACCCCATCTGACCAGCCTGTGGAACCTGCCATCTTATCCAGTCTGGATGCCATGGACCCAGTGTTCCGATCATCCTCCTGTGATTTCTGTTCTTTGTTGGAAGAAGCTTTACACCGAATCTCTCAACGTGCCCAGTGAACCCTTTTCCCTTGGTCACTGAAATAACGTCCACAAAATTTCCCGGTTTTGAAAAATCTGTAAACTCTATTTCCTTCCCGAGTTTTTCAGTAGCATATTTGATTCTTGCATCTATTGTTGAGCCTCCTATCCTGGCTTCATATATATCAGGTATCTTCTTTGGAACTCCTGTGATAAGCCACGGCTGAAGCATCAGCATGACTCTGACCTCAGTAAGGTCCTGCGGGATTTCCTTTTCATTTCTCTTTTTCACTTCAGGTATTACTTCAAAAAGTTCCTTATCCAGGTTATCTGCCCACTTCTCATATGTTACTCTCAGTCCATCTTCAGTTTCAGAATATCCCCTGACGCAAACTACCTTTGCCGGTGGTACCTCAACAACAGTAACAGCAGCCATTATATTTCTTCCTGCCGTTGTACTGCTTTTCCTGTAATCGACCATTTCAACATGTGTCATGCCAACCTTATATCCGGCAAAAGACTGAATTTTAACGTTTCCCTCAATCTCAGGCCAGCTTCTGATTGTAGACTTTAAGCTAGGCTTTCTCTTTCTATGATAGTATCCAATAGACCCTCTTCTAGGATGATGTGGTGTTGCCATATTTTTTTCACCTCTACCGTTACACCTGTTTTGCAACAAAAATTTTTGTGCTCAACTGTGGATGCATTAACATTGCCACTGGTGTATGGTCTGTTCTTTCAGATAATGTAAGACCATATTTAAAGATTTATTAATTCTTTTTCCTTCCGACTATGAAAATTCATGGTATTAAAAAACAATGGAGTGTGAATGATTTTCAATATCAGAAGTTCATTCCTGTCCTGAAAGAAAAAACAGTTCCAGAAATGGCGAAACATTGTTTAGTATTTTGTTCTTTGCCTTATTCAGGTGCTCCTCCACGGTAGATTCTGAGAGGGAAACGATTCTTGCAAGAGATTCTATCCCCACGTTTTTCGGGATCTCGAAGTACCCATTGGCCAAAGCTAATTGCATCATTTTTGCCTGCTTCGTTGTTACACCAGAAAAAATATCAGAAATGGAAACGGCTGACGTGCTTCTCAATGTTTCTGGATGAATGGATTTACTTTTTTTGATCTTCACTTCGCCGTATTTCTCAAACCCCCTGATCAGTTTTTCTATGGTGCTGTCTTCTATTACAATAAGCGTGATAGTTTCCAGTCCATTCTCATATACTACGGGACCTTTCCAGAGGCTATAAAGTGACTCTGCTATTCTTATGGATGAATTCTGGATACTGCAGACGCATTTGAGCATGAGTTCCACCTTCCCTTCTCTGTCTTTCCTGTACACTATACTTGTTCCCAACTTCCTTTCTATATCTTTAAAGCCATCTTCAAGTGATTTCAGATCAATGTTTTTTCCGTAAAATTCAAGATAATCAATGTTAGAATTGCACCATCTCAGGAATTTTATATCCATAAAATCCTTAGATAACTGGTTAAATGCAAGATGGTTATCTATAATAAGATCAATCTGCCTCATGAAAGCCAATCCACATTGGCTATAAATATATACACTATTTGTTTATATCTATATTGGTGATATAAAATGGCAAATGTAATTGTTGAGCACAGATGGAAACCAAAGAATGGAGAAGAAGTAACAAAGGTCGTAGGAAGCATAGTGCAGATGTCCAAGGACGGAAAGCTGCCAGCAGGATTTGAACTGAAGTCAATAAACGTCATAGGTTCAGAATCAATGGCAATATGCAACTGGGAAGCACCGAGTGTTAAAGACATGAAGGATCTCCTTGCAAAGGTAAATCCACCAACGAAACACGAAGTATACGACGCACAGAGACTGGTGTAATCCAGTTTATTTTTTAATTATATCTGTTTATTTATCCCTTTAAGTTTGTTTTCAAGAACTGGCTTATAATAGGTGATGATTTGTCTGGTTGTTTTAGATTTGATAAAGGTGCATGCAACAAGAATTTCAGATTTCTTGGTTGTAGAAAATAGAAATGCATGAAT
>JAKARU010000096.1 GCA_021819225.1 Thermoplasmata archaeon | reverse complement strand
CATACATCAACCCATCTATTGCTTGGCACACTAAGAAAACTATTGGGGGATCAGGTTTGGCAGGCGGGAGCCCAGAAAGGTGTGGAATCATCAAGAATTGATATTACCTACAACGGCAAGATCACACAAGAAACTATCAGACGTATAGAGCATGAATGTCTTTCAAGAATTACAGAAAACAGGAAAGTAACTTCAAGATTCATGGACTGGAACAGGGCAATTGATACCTACGGGTTCAGGCTTTTTGAAGGAGGCGTTCCATTATCCAGGAAGCTTAGAGTGGTAGAGATAGAGGGAGTTGATGTGGAGGGGTGTGGCGGAACTCATCTCTCCAGTACAGCAGAGATAGGATTTTTGAAGATTCTCAAGGTGGAAAGCATTCAGGAGGGGATATATAGATTTACATTTGCTGCGGGTAATGCAGCACTCAACTATGTTGAAAGTGTTGAATCGGACATGAACCAGATTAAAAATATAGTAAGATCAACAGAAGACACGGTTCAAAAAGTTGAGAAGAGCATAGAAGAACTCATCCACTTAAGGGATGAGGTAACTATTGTGAATAAGGAGATACTGGCACATCTCTTTGATGTGGGAAAGAAGTTGATCTTATGCGACACCACTGTCTGGATAGTAAATCTGGAAAGAGAAGAACTTTTGAAGCTGGCAGTCCCAATGGCTCTGGGTAAATCAGGTACTTTCATCCTCTCCACAAAAGGAAAAAAGACCATTGTGGGCAGGAACAGGGAAGAACTTCAAAAACTGGTGAACTGCATATCAAGAATAGAATGGGATGGTAAGGGCCAGGTAATCCCAATCAATCAAGACCAGCTTAAAAGTGAAAATTTAATAAACTAAATTTAGCATAACGAATACATATATGGCCGGCACCAGAAATCAGGACGAAGATGAAATAAGAATATTCTCGTCTTTTTTCACAATCCTAAAGGTTGAGAGAGACAACAACATCCTGACTTTTAAAATACCAGAAAGTGAGTACAGCAGTGAAAAATTCGAGCAACTATACAATGCCCTGAAGGAAAAGGGGTTTTATTCATATACAAACGGCAAAGGCGAGATCATTTCTTTCAGGAAAGTAAATAACAGAAATAGGGCATACTTGAAATTCCTGCTGATAATACTAACCATTCTATCCATAATCTATGCAGGTTATTCATATTCCGCAAGTTACTATTCTGGGATGAGCCTGATCTCGATCTTCTCACTGAGTATACTTTACTTCGTTCTGCCAGTAGTATTCATACTCATAATGAGGGAATTACCGAAATATCTCATTATGAGGGGCAGGAAGCAAAAATATTCAATACCTCTTTTTGTTCCAAATCCATTCCTGATGGGTACAATGGGGGTAATAAACGCTCCTGATGAACCATATATGAACTCCGATGATGAAATTCTGGCAGGATTCTTTTCTCTTGTCATGGGGTTCATCGTTTCAACTATTTTTCTGACCGTAGGATATCTCGGATTGTCCCTGTATACTGGTGCGAGTTATGTTACAAATGGAACAACAAGCGTGATAAATATACCACTCCTCATTCAGATGTTCACAGGACATCTCATCCCAAATTCAGGATTTCTTGACCCTATAAGTCTCGCAGGCTGGTCGGGGTTAATTTTCACCTCTTTTAACGCATTCCCCATTGGGCTTATGGATGGTGGGATGATACTATCTGGATTTAACAGGTCTTTCAGAAAGAATGTTTCATATATTTTCATAACAATAATGATTTTTATTTCATTCACATATCTTGCCTGGCTGATTCTTCCTCTGTTCCTTGCATTTCTTGGCATGGGAACGATTGAGCCGGTGGACACTAATTATTTGAGGGCGAGCAAGAAGGCATTTGTGGCCATAGGGATAACAATGGTCCTCGCAGTAATAGGTCTTACTCCATATCCACTTCATCTATCCAGCCCAGAGATGGAAGTCTTCTACAATGGACAGTGGGATGTTTCATTGAATGGGTCGCACTCCATGAGTTATTATGATGTCATGATCTCAAATTATGGCCAGAATAGCATTAATCCAGGTTTTTCAGTATCACCTGCAATGGGGATTTCAATTTCAACAAACAACACCCTCATAAAACCTGGAGCAATGAACACATTCAATATAGGAATAAATACAACAGGAGCGTCTGCCGGGTTGAACCGTGTTGATCTGAAGATCTATGTTGGGAGTTCTGATAGATCCATATCCCTCATTTTTTTTAAAATTGATCCAACGGAAAACATACAGATGAAATATCTGCCCGCGCAGCTAAACAATGAAAGGGGATTTCTAGAAAATGTAACAATTTACAACACCGTTAATGAGAATGTATCAGAAAATTTCCTGATTGGGGCGCCAGAAAACTGGCACTACGATATACTTGTGAGCAGCACGACAAACTTTTCAAAAGGCCTAACACCACTGGAACAAAACGGTTCTTATAGCTTTGGCACTTACCAGATCCAGAAGCCAACCCAGAACGGGCCAAGTTTCTTGATGATCAGGATATATTCAAAGTATCTGCCACAATCAAACATTTATTTTGCTGTTTACAATAGTACCGATTATGGTAATATGCTGACAATGGAGAAGTGAACAGATGAAGATAGGTTTCATGATAAATCCGCGGGCAGGGGAAGGTCTTTTTTACAGGACAAATGGTTCTGATAGGCTTGATGCAGATTCAGACCAGAGTTATTCCACATCCAGGGCAATGAGATTCCTGGATAATCTTAACCGGTATTATGTTTTCCTGACTGCATCCGGGAAAATGGGCGAGGATGCATTATTGACTTCAGGATTTGACAACGTGGAAGTAATATACAACCCAAAGGAAGTTACCGATCGCCAGGATACCATTAATTTTGTTCGTGAAGCAGAGAAAAGATGTGATATAATTCTTTTCGCAGGAGGGGATGGAACCGCTGGAGACATACTTTCAGTAAACCCTCAAATTCCTGTTCTTGGAATTCCGGCAGGAATGAAGATGTACAGTTCAATTTTTGCAAAGGACCCAGAGGAAGCAGCAGAACTTCTCGATCAGTTTGATTCTGGTAATGCAGTCATAGTAGATTCGCTCATAGAAGATGCAGACGAGGATAAAATGACGGAGGGAAAACTCCTGATAAAGAGGATTGGAACTGTTAAGTCCATATCATCAGAAGATCATTATCACGATCCAAAGATAGTATCCTACGAATGGACAGAAGACAGCATTACAGAATACATTGAAGATACCATGGATTCTTCCTATTACCTGATAGGAACGGGCACAACCTGTAAAAGAATAATGGAGAACCTTGGAATGAGCACATCAATGTTTTCAGTAGATCTTGTAAAGGATAAGAAACTCATAAAAAGCAACTATTTTCCCGAAGATTTAGATAAATTTGTAAAGGATGATGCTGAACTGAAGATAATCGTATCTCATTACGCAGGGAGCGGTTTTTTTCTAGGTCGCGGAAACAGGCAGATTGATGCGAGAGCAATCAAGAGAGCGGGAAAAAAGAATATTATTATAGTCTCATCAGAGAACAAGTTATCAACCACCAAAGGGCTCAGGTTTGACATAGATGGAATACCGCCTGATTTCTTTGGGAAGTACGTGAAGGTAATAGTAGGTTATGAGCGGTTCAGAATGATTCCGGTGCTTTAACAATACAGTTTAAATGTCTAATTCCAATAGCCGTGGGTTAAATGGAGAAAACTTTCGCAGACCTTTCTAAATACGTCAGGAGATCACCACCTTTCTGGTTATTGTTAACAGTCCTTCTCATCCTCTTTGCGCTGGAATTATTGAATTCAAGAAGCCTTTTAATGTCATTCTTCATGATCCCTGTTACTGCCGCTATAACCATAACAATAGATCAGATATTTTCAAGATATTTCAAGTCTCATCTTAATCTAAAGAAAAATCTATTCCTCTTCGTTCTCACATTCTTCATGTTCTTCATAATATATATCCTGCTTGATCTGGTCTTCCCATTCTTCAGCACACAGAATATTGCTATTTCTCTTTCTTTTGCCTCTTTTTTCAGATTTCTGGTGTTTTACGTATACCTGTCTGATAATGACCGGATAAACTATCTCAACTCCCTAAGTCTCACACTGTCATTCATACCACTTTTCCTTTTCTACGTGGATTATACAGTAATGGCTGAAGCCATCCTGTACAGCTTAATATCAGCATATCTTTCCTACTTCTTTGTTACGAGGGCAACTTCAACTTTCAGAAACGAGTTCCATGAAGAACCAAGACAGTTGATAAAATTCTTCCTATACAGTACAACAAGCAAGAAATATTATGATGTGGGAGACAGGTTCTTCAAGAGGATGTATTCAGAGCAGAGAACAGTTCCAGTAAACTTCATCAGGATATTGAATGAAAAGGAGGAAAATGTTGTAACCATGGTATTTCCCTATATACATCCAGGACCATTCGGCTTGATAGGAACCAGTGACTTACCGAGAAGGTTACAGGATAGACTCACGGATCTGAATTCAGATTTCATGGTATTCCATACCAGCACAACAAACAATAATAACTGTTCAGGAGACGAGGACATAGATTCCATTGCAGATGCCATAAGAAATTCATGGAATGGCATTTCCCAGTCAAAAACAATGTCAAGAATTGTCTCGGCAAAGTCTTCCGGGATAATCCTTGACGGAATGAAATTTGGGAACTTTGGTTTCCTCGCACTAAACCCTGACAAGGTAAATTTT
>JAKARU010000095.1 GCA_021819225.1 Thermoplasmata archaeon | reverse complement strand
CCATAACAAGAGCCTCCAGAAAACTGAAAATAAACTCAGAAGTTGGATTGTATTTTGACGGTGAAAATACTGAAATAAACCTCTTTTTCCAGAACAGGAGGGAGATGGAAAGGGACCTGAATATATTCCTTCGTGAGTCTGATGGTTTTCTTGAGAACGAAGTATGGAGAGTCAGAAGAAATATTGTGAAAAGATTTGATTATATTGAACTCATAAAATCACTTCTTGATATTCCCACATTTGTCCTGATATCAATATGGATCAGGGACGGAATTTTTCATACGGAATTTCTCTTTAACAGCACACAATCAAAGAAAGCTTCTGACATCATTCTTGGACAGTTAAGTGAGATGGCAGAGGGAAAGCTGGAATATGTTGGACCAAATAATGGTTTTTCAGAGATTTTAGAGGAGATAGACCAGCGCTGCGAACTTTCGGTTGCACAGTTTGAACTACTTCCACCGGCAAAGGAGATGAAAATGCCTGAGAACCCAATGGGTGATCACTGGTACAGGATCCTTAAAAAACCCTATGGTACCGATCCCATAAGGGGAGTCTATATAATGACTGAACAACCAACCATGTCGGATGTTCTCACTGAGGTTATAAAAGACAGAGTTTATGAGGCTACAACTGACAATGCCTTTCTTTCATACTTTGTTTCAGAAATGCATATGAAGAGAATACCAACCATAACAGCAATCCAAAAGCTCGATAAGCCGGTATTCCTCCTGTGGATTGTTTTTCCATCCCTGTTCAGGAATGAAATACTCAAAATTGCATCCGATGCGAGGGGGGACCTGCCAAACTGGCATCCTGCACTGAAATCACTGGCCTCACTGAAGGAGATAATGTAATTAGTTCTGCCACTCTTTCAAGGTATTTTTGTTTCTTACCACATCTTATCTGATAGTTTATAAATTTTAATATCAATATATATTATCTGTAAAATAATAATAAACTCTTTAATAGTATGAGAATATGAGATCATGCATTTTGCTGACATCGACAAAATCTTGGATAGAAGGATGGTCCTTACAATGAAACAGGATAACGAGATCTTCCAGGCATCAAAGGAGATCGAAGCCAGGATACCCATAAACATCCTTGAGGAGGATGATAAAAAATACATGCTCATAAATTTTCCAGGTTCCTTCGGTGAAGTACAGAAAAACAGGATATTCCTGAAAAAGTATGATGCAAAGAATATAGGATCTCATTACGTGATTAAGGAGAGAATCAATCATGTTGATAAATGGAAATATATCAATGAAATCATGAATGTGCCATCAGTGGTCGTCAACAGGATAAACCTGAAGCAGGGGCTTATTGCTTTCTACTTCAGGTTTCACCATTCAGTGAAGAATGTAATTTCCAATATCCTGTCCAATTATACTGATGGGGAAGATGGGTGGATAGAGACAATGGATCAAACACCCGGAATATTGAAAATTCTTGACAGGCTGGACCAGTTCTATTCTCTCGGCATGATTCAGGTTTCCGTTCCGCTTAGTGAGGAGGAGAGGAAAGAAGTTGGGTTTATCAGGGATGACTTTATAGGTGAAAGCAAGAATAACTTCAGATCAGGAAATGGCATAAGTGCGATCGTTTATACGGGAGGAGTCATAAATAATCCTCATCTGGATGAGATTGACGGGAATTATGGCCTTTATTCAATGAATCTTGAAGACCAAACTCTTCTTGGATGGAGGGAAAAATTGAACACAGTACCGGTAATCAGGTTCAGGCAGTTCGTTAGGATTCAAAACAATGAACTTCATATACTTGCACTTCTCCCATATTCTCAGATAGATCTTGCATACAGGACCTTTTTTGAAGAGATAGGTGAAATTAACAGGCATGATGCAACCCTGGATTTTGCGTCAAAATATGATAGGAATATAATACTGGATTTCTGAAATTCTTCATATAGCTTAAAATCCTTTTGATAAAGGTCCCCTTTTTTAAACAGATTTAAAATATTCCCTACTCATTCATTATCTGGTTGGAATGAATGTTGATGAAGCTATAGATAAATTATTTCCAAAGATAATTGATCTGTCTAAAAAAATTTACGGTTATGCGGAACTTGGAAGCGATGAAATAAAATCTTCAGGTGTACTGGCAGGTTACCTGGAAGAAAATGGGTTCAGGGTTGAGAGAAATTACAGGGAGATGAAGACAGCCTTCAGGGCAGATAATGGCCATAAGGGATTGAGGGTTGGACTTCTAGCGGAATATGATGCACTTCCTAACGGACATTCATGCGGGCACAACCTCATTTCAGCATGGGCTGCTGGAACTGCCGCTACGCTAAATCTCCTGGGAGAGAATTTCAATGTAAAGGTTTATGGAACACCTTCAGAGGAGGGCATTGGTCCCTATGCAGGAAGTAAATGCCTGCTTGCAGACATGGGGGCATTCAAAGATACGGATTTTGTCATAGGTGTACATCCTGATGATAGGTGGGCCGTGGGATCCAAAGCACTTGCTGACATGACACTTGAGCTGAGATTCCACGGAAGGTCTGCCCACGGGGCCGATTCTCCTGAAAAGGGCATAAATGCACTGGATGCTGCTGTTGCAACATACAGTGTAATAAATAGCCTGAGAGGGTGGGCAAAGCTGGATAAGCATCTTGTGGTTGGAATGATTTTCACGGAGGCTGGAAGGGCAACAAATGTGATCCCTGAAAGGGCGACACTGCAGGTAGAGATGAGATCAACATCCACAGAATTCCTGGGTAAATTTGAGAATAAGGTGAGAGATGCTGCCATGGGAGTTGCATCAGCATATGGCGCAGATTTAACAATAGAACAGGTAACGCCCCTCTACAAGACATACATAAACAACAGAACAATTAATTCATTATTGAAGGAAAATCTTGCAAAAATGAAGATTGATGCAGGTGATGCTGGTTCAGAAGCAGGTTTTCCTTCTGGAAGCACGGACGAGGCAAATGTAAGCTGGGTTGTACCAACAGGACATCTGGATTTTCCAATAGGTTATGCAGGAATTCCGGGACATTCAGATGAGTTCAGGGATGCAGCTAACCCTGATAAGGCTGGAAATAACCTGAAGAAGGCCATAAAGGCTACAGTTCTCACAATCCTGCAGATTGTTGACGAAAATAAGATAAAACAGATAAGGGACGATTTTCAGAATGGTGACAGCAATGAACAGTGAATTCAATGAGGTAAAGGAGATAATTGCCCCGCCGCACCTGTCTCCGGGAGATGATATAAGGGTGATTGCACCGGCCAGTGCACCCGACATGAAGAATCTGTCCAAGACCATTGCAAGGCTGTCAAAGCTTGGATACAGGGTATCACTTGGAAGAAACATAAGGAGGCTTGTGCAGAGAAATTCCCTTGCAGCCCCCATGCAGGACAGGGCCCAGGAGATCATGGAAGCGTTCCAGGATGATTCTGTAAAGGCAATTGTCTGTGCAAGAGGTGGTTACGGTTCAATACACGTATTGCCTTTTCTGGATTATGACGTTATCAGGAGTCATCCAAAAATCTTCATGGGATACAGTGATATAACAGCGCTCCACATGGCATTCAACAAGCTTTCCGGACTTATCACCTTTCACGGACCCATGGCTGCATCCGATCCTGATGAATTCCATAAGTCTTCGTTCAAGCTGCTAGTTGAAATACTTGGTGGACAATCCAGTGATATTTCTGGCTTCGTTGAGAATGTTGTTAAATATATTCACAAGGGAAAAGTTGTTGGAAGGTCCCTTGGCACTAACATATCTGTTGCCATTTCCCTCATAGGGACACCATATATGCCCTCAACAGAAGGAAGGATACTCTTTGCAGAGGATACTGCCATTACTTCTGGTGATCTTGACAGGTATTTTTCTGTGCTCAATTTGACAGGATATCTTCAGGCTTTTGCAGGTTTTGCATTTGGTGAGTTTAAGCAGATCAACAGCAATGAAGAACCCATGCCCTATATTGAGGATATTATCCAGCAATACATGGATCAGATGAAGAAGCCTTCCATTTATGGGCTTCCCTTCGGCCATGGAGAGGATCAGATGCTGATTCCACTCAATGCAAGAATGTCCATATCTTCAGAAAGACCTTATGTGGAACTGGAACAGAGCATAGTGAATTAGAGAACGAAAGAAGAAAGAAATCGTTCCCTAAAAATTCAGTATTCCTATAGATTGTGTTCGAATCTAGATTTGTGGGGTCTGGAATACAGGTTATAATTTCAGTCCCTGTAATCCTCGACCTCTTCAAGCGATCTGTTCACAAGATCAACCAGTGAGGTTGAATCCTGCATGTCATGGAACCTCTGGGCATGTGCCCTTGCATGCTCCTCTACCTCTTTCCTTGTCTTTGCCGTGACCTCATAATCGCATTCCTTTCCTGTTGTCCTGCACCTGAATCTGAACTTTGACACAATGGACTGTAAACAGAACCATGTTAAAAATTTTGTTATTCAATCTTTATTCAATACTGGAAAATGAAAATTTCCCGCGAATCAATATCTTAAATCCCTGAATCACTTCATAAGTGTTAAATTCGTTGAAATCAATTACATCCATGGAAGATGGAGTTGTTGAGATCGACGGGTTCACCCTCAATGCTGAGAAATATCAGGATATTGTTCTGAATAAAAGGAGGGTTGGAATTTCAAAGGACACAATAAGAAATATACAGAAATCAAGAGAATCTCTGGTTAAGCTTATAGCATCTGGAAAAAACATTTACGGAGTAGATCGG
>JAKARU010000094.1 GCA_021819225.1 Thermoplasmata archaeon | reverse complement strand
CTACACTGGCAAGTGTCAGACGGATTGGTTTTTTGTTTAAACACAGTCAATTTAAACAAAAATAATTTAATCGAGGTGTATATCTCAACGCATTGAAACTCTTGAAGATCAGGAAGATTACAGTCGGCCCACTGATGACTGACTGTTATATACTTTCAAACTCCGGTGAAGGTGTTATAGTGGATGCAGGAGGAAATCCTGAAAAAATACTGGAAGAACTGGAAAAGTTCAATCTGAAGCCGAAATTTATAATTGCTACGCACGGGCATTTCGATCACTTCATGTCAGCAAGGGAAATACAGGGAAAGTACGACATTCCTTTCTATATTAACGAAAAGGATACTGAAATGCTGCTGTCAAAAGAATATTCTGCAGATCATTTCATAAAGGGATTAAGGACAGAAATTCCGGACAACATTAAAACATTCAGTGATGGGTTCACATTTAAAGTTGGAGATCATCAGTTGAAGATAATGGAGACTCCCGGGCACACACCTGGAAGTTCCTGTATAATGGGAGACGGTTTTATTCTCACCGGAGACACGTTATTCAGGATGTCCATCGGCCGGATGGATTTCGGAGGAAACGAGGAAGATATGGTTAGAAGCCTGAAAAAACTTACCCAGATAAAGGAGTCCACAAAAATATATCCGGGTCACGGAGATCCAAGCGATATACGTTATGAATTACTGAATAATTTTTATTTCCAGAATGTTGCAAACAGGAACAGTCTATATTGAGTTAAAATTTTATAAACATGGGAGTTTGATAAAAGAAGTGGCAAATGCCAGCTCACTGTCTCTTATCTATTGGTATATATTCAACATCCAGCTTGCCAACATAGTTGTCCAGCGGCCTGAAAAGCCTGTTGTTTTCCCAGTATTCAAAGAGATGTGCGGTCCATCCAGCCATTCTTGATGCTGCAAATATTGGGGTGAATAGATCGGGTGGGATGTCCATCGCAGTGTAAAGTGGACCGGAAAAGAAGTCTATATTTGGCCATATTCCCTTGGTCTTGCTCAGTTTTTCTTCCATCAGCTTCTCAGCTCTTATTGCAATTTCAAGCAATTTTTCTATCTGTGGGTCAGTCGTGGTCTTCATGAAAGACTGAAGATATTTATAAACAACTTTTGCCCTTGGGTCATATGCCTTGTATACCCTGTGCCCAAAACCCATAATCCTCTGTTTTCCAGCTAGTGCATCCTCTATGTATTTTTCTGTGTTATCGGGTTCTCCTATGGCCTTCATCATGTTCAGTGCTGCCTCATCTGCACCTCCGTGGAGAGGTCCTCTGAGTGTTGCTATTCCCGCTACAACTGCTGCATAAGTATCTGCCAGTGTTGATCCGGTAACGAGTGTGGAAAAGGTGGATGCATTACTGCCGTGTTCTGCATGGAGTATGAACATCAGATCAATCAGTTTTGCGGATTCCTTGTCAGGTCTTTTTCCTGTTAGCATATAGAGAAAATTGGATGAATGAGATAATGACCTGTCAGGGTCAATGAAACCCTTTCCTCTCATGGTCCTTCCAATCATCGCAATGATTGTTGGCAGCTTGGCAATGAGCTTCACTGCTCTTTCAAGATTAGCCTCCCTGCTCCTGTCGCTCATATCGTCATCGTATGTTGACAGGGCTGAAACACATGTTCTCAGGACGTCATTTGGATGAGCCTTACCGGAATACATCTTTATGATCTCCTTGATTTCACTGGAAACCTCTCTTTCATCTTTCAGTCTAGCATCAAAAACATCCATTTCATGCCTGTTTGGAAGGTGCCCGTAGAGAAGGAGAAAAGCAACCTCCTCATAATTTGACTTATCTGCCAGAACCTCTATTGGATACCCTCTGTACCACAATTTCCCATTTGTTCCATCAATCTTGCACAGTGTTGTATCAGCAATAAAAATACCTTCGAGTCCCTTGCTGATTGTAACTTTTTCGTCTGTCATATCCCTATATATCAAAAATATACTTATTTGTTTGTCAGGGTTTAATACTCAACATAGGTCAGGTTATAAAAAATTAGGGTTGAATGTATATCACTCTATCTTCATCTCCAGAGATTCAAAAGTTCATCCTTTGCAATTACATTGAACATCAGTTCCATATTTTGCAGTGATCTTTCATGAGCTTCCTTGTTTCCGGAAGAAACTGCATCCTTGACAACTACATTGTAGAAACCCCTGTTTGAACCATCCCTCACGCTTGATTCCACACCGATCTCCGTCGCTATACCAGTGAAAATAAGGGTTTCTATTCCTGCATTCCTCATCATCATCTCAAAATTTGTTCCTATGAATATGCTTGCAGTATTCTTGTTAAGTACAGTATCAGATTCTCCAGGAGCAATACTAAGTTCAAACATGCTTTTGTCCATGTCCCTTGGAAACCTCCTTCCAGCTAGTCTTGGGGCAGACTCAAATTTCTCTGGAAGTGGGGTTATCTTTGTGAAGATTACCGGTATAGCCAGTTCGTGTGCCCTTTTTATTAGTTCGTTGTTATTTTTCATGAATTCATCTTTGTTGAATATTCTTCCAACAAGCATATTCTGCACATCCCATATTATAAGGGCTGAATGCTCAGGTTTCACTATATCTTTGATTTCTGTATATATTCCCGTTTTACTCATACTTTCGTATGCATAAATTATATTTACTTTTTACCTGTTTTCTTAACTCCAGAGCAAATTATAGACACAAATCACAATCAACTGCAATGAACTGTTCCGGGAATTGCACAGTTCAGTAAAGATTAATTGCTCTCCTATACTACAGTGATTATGGGTATTGTTTCAGAAGGGAAGCCTTATCCCCTCGGATCAACTCTTACAAATGATGGAGCAAATTTTGCAATTTATTCTGAAGAGGCCGATTCAATCGAACTGGCACTTTTTAAGCCTTCTGACCTGAAGTCTCCCAATGAAACCATACAGATGAAGGAAGTTGATGCGCATGTCTGGCACTGTGAAGTTTCCGGTATCAAGGAAGGACAGCTGTATGGTTACTACGTTGATGGTCCGTTCGATCCCACTCAGGGTCTCAGATTCAACAAGAACAAGCTGCTGATAGATCCTTATTCCAAGTCGCTGAACTCCAGAATAAACTGGGATGATAGCATATTCCCATATGACATCATGTATGGATCAACTATTAACAACGAGGATGACACGGAATTCATGCCAAAGTCAAGGGTTGTCAATGATTTATACGACTGGCAGGATGTAAGAAAGCCGGAAAGGAGATGGAATGACACAATAATTTATGAAACACATGTAAAAAGTATCACGCAGATGAGGGAAGATTTGGATAAGAATATCAGGGGTACATATTCAGCACTTGGTTCCTCGAAGGTGGTCAACTATCTTAAAGACCTTGGAATAACTGCAGTTGAACTTATGCCGGTACATCAGCATGTGGATGACAAGATCCTGGTGGATAGGGGGCTGACAAACTACTGGGGTTACAATACCATAGCATACTTTGCTCCTGACCTGAGATATTCTGCGACCCAGGACAATCAGATAAAGGAATTCAAGGACATGGTCTTCAATCTCCACTCAAATGGCATAGAAGTAATACTCGATGTAGTTTACAATCACACAGCTGAGGGAAACCATATGGGTCCGCTGCTTTCATTCAGGGGAATTGATAACAGGACATACTATTTTCTTGATCCATCGAACCCATCTAACTACGTTGATTTTACCGGAACCGGAAATAGCCTGAACGTAAGCAATCCCCAGGTTCTGCAGATGATCATGGATAGTTTGAGATACTGGGCAATAGAGATGCAGATCGATGGGTTCAGGTTTGATCTTGCCTCAACGCTTGCAAGGAACCTTTACAGCATAAACATGCTTTCCCCGTTCATGAACGTTATCCATCAGGACCCGGTACTTTCAAGGCTGAAGCTAATCGCTGAGCCGTGGGATATAGGACCGGGTGGATATCAGGTGGGAAATTTTCCTCCAAAGTGGAGTGAATGGAATGGGAAATACAGGGATTCCTTAAGAAAGTACTGGAGGGGAGATGATGGAATGACAGGGGAATTTGCTACAAGAATTTCAGGCTCCCCTGACCTTTATGATGATGGAGGAAAGAGGCCACATTCCAGCATAAATTTTGTAACCTGCCACGATGGTTTCACTCTCATGGACCTGGTTTCATACAAAACCAAGCATAATGAGGCCAACACAGAAGGATTTGAAGGTGGAGTCGATGAAAATTACAGCTTCAATAACGGTGTAGAGGGAAAAACTGATGATAAGAAAATTCTGGGACTGAGGTACAGGAGCATCAAGAATCTCCTGCTCTCGCTTTTTGTGTCACAGGGTACTCCAATGATCCTTGGTGGAGATGAAATAGGAAGAACACAGCAGGGAAACAATAACGCATATTGCCAGGATAATGAAATCAGCTGGTACGACTGGAATCTTGATGAGGACAAGCAGAATCTTTACAAGTTCGTTAAGAAGGCAATAGCCTTAAGGCGTTCTAACCCGGTTCTTGCCAGGAAGAACTTTTTCAGGGGTGATCTCGTAGCTGGAACAGAAATGAAGGATGTTGTGTGGCTGGATAAAAATCTCGAGGAACTTAAAATGGAAGACTGGACAAATCCATCCATGAAGCATCTTATGGCATGGATAAACGGTGGGTATACAAGTGAGGTCGAATATTCATACAGGAAGATCACAGGTGGTGATCTTTTGCTACTGTTCAATTCATCTGATATTGATATCATGTTCAAGCTTCCAAACGACACCAAGAAATGG
>JAKARU010000093.1 GCA_021819225.1 Thermoplasmata archaeon | reverse complement strand
CCGATCTAGTTAACATCATACTTATTGGGACTTGGAATCGTTTTATTCTCAAGCTATTATTATCTAACTGTCTATTACAGTCCTCTGATCCAATGGATAGGACCGTCCCTTGGGACCCCTTTTGTTATAATTTCAGGACTTTTATTGTTTCTCCTTGGGAATCCATTAAAGGAGACCATATTGATTCCCATATTTATACTGACTGGCATTGCAATTGGAATAGGGGCAAGAAAGGGCAGAAAAGCCTTTGTATCAACCATCTCTATATATGCATCAATACTGACAGTAATGGGTATCTCGCTGTATTTCATACTGTTCAATGAAACCAGCGCAATCAGTTCATTGTTGAAACTATCTACCTCAACCTCGGTAAGCGGTGTAACTAATTCAGGTCTCCCTCCAATTCCAAAGGGAAGCTCAATGACTGCTATTCTTTCTGAGCCATTGGTACAAAGGATACTCAGTACAATTTCCTCTTTCCTTGGAAAAGGTACTTCTAATCCACTCTCCGGTTCGTCAGGTTCATTTTCAGCTTCCTCCATAAGTACAATAGTGTCAACATACGGTCCAATTATCTTCAAAGAGTTACTTATACAGGCAATCGAAGACTTCCTGATTGTTGCCATAGTTGCTATGCTCGTTGGATATCTAATTAATAGATATGCAAAGAGAGAGAAGAAGGCTCCTGCAAAGACCGGGAATACTGAGCAGGTTAAGGAAACTGCTAAAATGGCAGCAATAGTCATTCTGACACTACTTGTCATAATTTCATTTTCTGTACCCATTATGCATTCAGGTAATCAAAGTAATAATAGAGGTGATGTGGCGCAAACTACATTAGAACAGTCATTTGCGACAGGTTTTATTACAAATGTCCTCCATACCGATTCTAGCTTGAATTCGCGTGGTAACAGTTCGTATTCCTTCGCCGGTGGTTTTATTGGTAAAACTGGGTCACAGTATGGCGTGTATGGGAGTATGCAAGCTAACAGCAGCTCAGGAAGCGAACTTATGGCTGCAAATTCAACAATTCTGTCCGCATATTTTGTCACATACAACGTTTCTAATCTGTTGTCTCAATTAGGTATTGATAACCTGTATCATGCTACTGACTTCAATTCAAATGAGTTAACCCAGGTTTTCAACCTGCTCCCGGAAGGAATGATTCTGTTTATCACTGATGGTTATTCAAATTCTCAGCAGTCTTCCACCTATTCATCAGCTAAAAATTTTGTGTCATCGGTAGGAGGCAGTTCACTAAATTCAGTCCTGGCATTGAATCTCAGCCTGAGCAGTCTTAATATACCGGATGTTGGGATTTATTTATTCTCATTCACTCCTGATTACAGGAATATTGAGAACAAACTGGTAGAAAATAATGGTGCATTCTATGGAAATACTCAGTCTAGCTTGATCCTTAAGAGTTCTATTCAGGACGGAAATCTAAGTTCAGTAACAGCAGATGGTCCTATTGATTCATTTGTGATGATGGGTGGAAGTATCCATTCAAGCGAAATAACTTCAGATCTGTCCAGCTTTTCAGGACTGTCTACACTTTTTAATTCTAAATCCGATTTTACCTTCTCTCTTTCTATTTTTGAACAGAATCACGTATATACGTCCTCAGGAAACAAACATACGTTTACCCTGGCCAAACTGATAAACTATGATCACAGTCTTAACTTCTCAGGAACTCCTGAGTCTTTAATTGTAACAGGATTCCCGGTGGAAATGAATAATATAAACAAGTATGAATTCTACAGTTACACTAACAACAAATCACTTGCCAGTGAAGTAGACTTCGGCAACTATGCCAAAGTGGTAAATACAAAGGGCATGATTAATCCGGATGAAGTGAATTATGTTACAAATGCAAATTTCCCGGCTAAACTGGAGGTTTCAGATAGAATATCCAACATAACTGCAAACGAACATGCTGTTTCCATAGGAGTTACGAACAGGGACACAGATACACTCACGAACCTGTCTATAAATGAAACTGGATTTGTTAGAGAGTACGGAAATTCCATTCATATAATTTCCGGATCGACTGAAAGTTCAACTTATGCAAAACTATCTCCAGGAAATACGCTGTATCTTAATTTTACAGTAATAACCAGGAATCCAGGATTCTATACACTTGGAAATCCAATCGTGAGCTATGAAAACAATAACACTAAGGAGAATACAACTGGGCCTTTGGTCGGTTTTTCTGTAGCTGATCCACCCGTTCAGGACGCGGTTAACAACTTACTTTATTTCTATGTTGACATGGATGCTGGCTCGCTCGTGCCACAGCTGAAGATATTATTAACACCCCTTGTTGACTATTTCTATCTTTTCGACCTGATAGTTGTCCTCGTCGTGATTGCGGACCTGTATTTAGAAATCAGGGCATTCAGGAGATGGAGAGCGAAGAAAAAGAATATGCCCACAGGCGGTGGAAATTAATTATTTTCCACGTATAATTTTTCTTTTATGAAGTTGTAGGCTTTAGTGATTATGTTTTTCTGATTATCGAACTTCAGAAACTTTAAAGTTTCCTCGTAGTTTAGCCAAACATAGGCTTCGTGCTCGTCTGATGTTTTTACCTTTATGTTCTTATCAACTTCCCCGAGAAACAGGGTTAGATCCTTATGGATGTTGTTCTTGTCATAATAAAAATAGTAATCTGTCTTCTCTTCAAACCCGGGTATTATCTTGCACTCTATTCCTGTCTCCTCGAGCGTCTCCCTGAGTGCTGCATCTGTCTTATTTTCTCCCTTTTCTATATGTCCCTTTGGAAAATCCAAATTACCATCCTTTTTCATCAGGAATAGAAACTGAATTTCGTTCATTCTTCTGAAAATAACTATTCCGGAACTACTTTCGTGAACCATTGTTAAGTATTACATGTTATTATAAAATGTTGATTTATATCAATTGCAGAAAATCAATGTCAGGACTATATAGATTCACAATTAATTTATGTATTCAGGGCATTATGGGTCTGTATGGATCAGAGGCAAAGGGATTTCTTCACACTTGACGATTTCGACTTTAGCGGAAAGACTGTTCTTTTAAGGCTGGATCTGAACTCGCCAATACATCCAGTGACAAATGAGATTATGAGTGATACGAGATTCAGATCTCATCTTCCAACAATCGAGCGTTTGAAAGGTTCAAAACTGGTTATTCTTGCTCACCAGAGCAGACCTGGAAAGACAGATTTTACTTCACTGTTGAATCATGCAAGGAAACTTGAAAGGTTGCTCGGTCGCAGAGTCAGGTATATTGATTCACTCTACGGTTCAAGTGCCATATCGGCAATTAAGCAGATGTCAAATGGAGAAATTCTGATGCTGGAGAATACCAGATTTTTCTCAGAGGATGTTGTTCTTGAGCCAGAGGATAAGGAAACAGTTGAAAATTCAAATTTTATCAGGAATCTATCAGAAGTGTGCGATTATTTCGTGAATGATGCTTTCCCGGCTATCCACAGGTCCCAGACATCCCTCACAGGTTTCTCAAGGAAGATGCCCAACATTGCAGGCCTCCTGATACAGAGAGAAACAGATGCCCTTAATGCGTTTCTCAAGGGAGACACGAGTAAAAATCTCGCCATACTTGCAGGCGCTAAAATTGAAGATTCTATCACTGTTGCAGAATCGTTCCTGCATAAGGGAACCGTTAATCATATAATCGTAGGTGGAGTTGTTGCAAATGCTTTCCTCTGGGCCTCTGGATATAAAATTGGCAAAAAGAATGAGGATTTCATTATAAAGAACAATAAGAAGTATGAAGCATATCTGAAGATATGCAGAGAACTACTTGAAAAATACCGTGAAAGGATCCTTATTCCAGATGATTTTGTCCTGAATCCTTCAAACAAGAGAGTTGAGAAAGGGGAGGAAATACCCGATGATCAGATACTTGCTGACATAAGCCTTAACAGTATAGCAATGTTCTCTGAGGAGATAAGAAAAGCAGAAAGTATATTCATAAATGGCCCAATGGGAATGTATGAAATTGAACAGTACAGCTTCGGAACGTTCGAGATCCTGAGAGAGGTGGCTGCATCGACCGCAATGAAAATAGCTGGAGGCGGTCATACAATTTCTGCAATTGAAGCCCTGAATATTCAGAACAGGATAGATCACATCTCAACGGGTGGTGGGGCACTCATAAGCTATTTATCCGGTGAGCCAATGCCTGTACTTGAGTCATTGAGGGAAAGCAGGGAATATTTTGAGAAGGTGGAATAAATGGAAAATAACGAGAACAGAATTGATGTAAGGGAAGAACTGGAATTTCTGGAATCTTTTATAAATTCTTCAGAAAAGCAGATAAATCTACTCACGCAGGGAATAGAAGACTATGGAAAAGCACTCAGCGTATTACAGTCAAAGGAAGTATCAGAATCAACAGAAAACCTGATATCACTGGGAGGAGGTGTTTTTGCCAAGGGGAGAATAGAAAGAGAGAAGGAAGTAATGGTAGCCATAGGCTCTGACATCTTCATAGAAGAAAAGCCAGAAATAACAATAGAACGTCTCAAGGGACAGATAGAGGAAGTCAGGAAATCACTCCAGAGCATGAACGACCAGCGAGCTGAAGCACTCAGAAGATATCAGGCTATAGTTCAATCAATCAATTCAGGCCAGAAAGAAGATGTCTCTTAGAGAGAAACTCGGAAATCTTTTCAGAGGGAGCAAGGACGAGATAGAGCTATCCAGATTCAGGGATGAGTATTTTGAAATACTGCTTGAATCAGATGTTTCCCTTGAAACGGTTGAATATATACTGGATA
>JAKARU010000092.1:4495-4800 GCA_021819225.1 Thermoplasmata archaeon | reverse complement strand
CATTACAGATGTAATGAAGGAAACAACATTCTCCTTCCTTGAATGATCCTGGAAATCAACAACACTGTTTCCGTTGATTGAATAAAATCCAAAGGTGTTTGCCCTGTACTTTGACGTATCCTTTGTAATTTCCGGTTTATGGAATGACCATAATCCCACTTGGCTGTGGTCTGTGGGGCGGATTCATCAAAGAATCCCAGTATGACCTCTTCAATGGATACAGTACCTAAGTTTTTTTTAGAATATCCTCAGCATTTCCAGGTCTCCTCTTATCATGTGGATACGGCTTTGCATGCCTCATCCCC
>JAKARU010000092.1:0-4485 GCA_021819225.1 Thermoplasmata archaeon | reverse complement strand
CTTACCTGTGCTGTTGTGTATTGTCCGTTTTTAAGTTTCTCCCTGAGCAATTCCTTCTGTTCTTCAGACATCTTTGATGGGCCCTTCCGTGCATATCTGGGTATAAGACCCTTGTATCCATCCTGATTCCATCTCCTCTGCCATGAATAACCCATCATCTTTGTTATGCCTATTCTTTTAGAAGCTGTTTCCACAGAATCGCCATCATACCTGTATCTTATGAAAAGAAGTCTCTTCAATATCTTTGTGCTTCTTTCAAGGCTTCTTATGAGTCTCTTCAGATCGTCCTCCGGCATCTTCCTCTCAATTCTGTACATCTCGGTTTTAACCATGAATGTATAATTGTTATAAGTATAAAAATGTTAGTAATTAACTATAAATATTAGTCAGTTGAATGGAGAATCAAAAGGAAATGTACCAATATTAGAAACTGGTAATATATCACTTACCATAGCGAACATCCAAACGTTAATATTTTACTGCATCGATTCGGTTACATGTTAATTACCACTACATAATAAAATCAGAATTTGGCGTTCATATATTCTGTTATCTGGTTCTCTGTCAATTTAACCGCCTCATTGAATTCATAGTAGCCCTTATACCATTGTACAGTTTTATTGATAGCTGTATTAAGATTATATTTGGGATACCATCCAATTTCCTTTTTAACCTTACTTATATCCAAACTTAGGAAATTTGACTCTTGCCTTGATTCGTTTTGCTCTATCTTATATTTACCTTTTCCCCAAAATTTAATGAACTTTTCCACTAACGTAATTACATTAACTTCCTGATAGTTATTAGGTCCAAAATTCCATGCACCAGAAAGATTAATGTCACTATACATTCTTTCAGCAAGTGTTAGCACACCGAATATCGGTTCCATAACATGTTGCCAAGGTCTAAAAGACTGAGGATTTCTTATTTTAACTGCTTCGCCTTGAATTATTCCCCTAACAAGGTCCGGGATTATCCTATGTGCTGCCCAGTCACCACCTCCAATGACATTTCCTGCTCTCACAGAAGATATACCCACCCCTAAATTTGAAAAATAACTATCTCTAAATGAATTTACCACTATGTCCTGACATGATTTGCTAGCACTGTATGGATCCTTGCCCCCAAGAATATCGTTCTCTCGATATGGATATACCCACTCATTGTTTCTATATGATTTGTCGCTAGTCATTACTATAATTGTCTTGACACTGTCAACTTGTCTAAGTTCATTTAATAAATTAACCGTTCCTGTAACGTTCGAGTCAAATGTGTTCACAGGATTGTCGTAGGAATCCAAAACAATTGGTTGAGCAGCAAGGTGAAACACAATTTGTGGTCGAAATTCTTGTATTGTGTTTTTGAGTAAGTCCCTATCTCTTATATCCCCTCTAATATCCATTATTTGATGTTCCATATCAAGGCTTTCGTAGAGATTTGGTATTGAGGGAGGTTCAAGGGAATATCCACATATTTTCGAGTTGAGCATTGTCAACCATTTGGTAAGCCAAGACCCAATAAAACCTGTATGACCTGTAACTAAAACCTTCTTGTTGCGAAAGAATTCAATATTATTGTACTTTGCTGCCACTTTATTCACCATAAATATTACTTAAAGGGAAAGATAAAATTTTTAACCGTAAAAAAATAAATATCTCTTGTAAAACTAAGCGATTTGTAATGCCCGAAATTCTCAGTAACTTATCTATAAGTACCGTTTCAATGTATCCAACTGCTCCAATAATTACTACCTTCATTTACTGTTAATTGTATAATAATATATTAAAGTTCATATAGTGGTAGATTCATTCTGAATCGCCGGTTTATATTTTCAAAATTCTTGATAGCATTGAAAAAATAAACCAATCTCGTGTAACCGCTGAGTTTTTAATTCAATTTTTTGCCCTTATACCGCAAAAGCGCGTAACCAGGAATAATTTCATTTTTGCTCCATTAAGGTTGAAAAGACTAAATTGACAGAACAGTTCATAATTACTAAACGAATCAGACTTCATATACTCGGATATATGGTTACAGGTCAAAGATGCTCTGCCGTATTTAAGGAAAGAATCTGATTATATTAACATTAAGTCACTCAGATTCCTGATATTTTAAACAGACCCACAGAAAGAAGAAAGTTTAATCTATAGTTAAGTTATATATTATTGATAGGTGATCTCTGATCGGCAACAGCGACCTTGATAACTAATTCCAGCTTAATTGATTCAATTGTAATATGAAAAATCTTCCAAAATAATGAATTTGTAACATAAACATTAATCGAATCGATTATATCATAAATTGCCGAAATATTGAAGTTGTTGGAAAAGGGATGCTTATATTTTAAAGGCCATGGACAGAAAACAGCCCATCTTATTTGAACTCCGAAAGTCGGTAGGAGCAGCCATTAACACTTTGCATTTCCCCCATTAATCTTTCCATATTTTCCATGGTGCCTTTTCCAAATTCCAGATCTCTTCAAGTTGTCTCTTGTCTGTCATTGTATCCATTGGTCTCCAGAATTCGTAATGTTTGTAAGAATTTAATTTTCCAAGTAACGACAGTTTTGACATTGGCTTATTCTCCCACACTGTTTTATCATCATCAATAAAATCAAAGACTTCAGGCTCCATCACATAATAGCCTCCATTAACCCAGAAACCATCTCCTGGTGGTTTTTCCTGAAACTTTGTCACTTTCCCGTTTTCGTCAATCTCTAAGGAGCCGAACCTACCTCTCGGCTGAACTGCTGTGACAGTAACATAGGCACCTGAAATTTTATGTGCCTTTAATAGCGCCTCAAGATTAATATCTGCTAGACCATCGCCATATGTTAACATAAAGGTCTCGCCCTCCACATATTTCTGTATCCTCTTGATTCTGCCCCCTGTCATGGTGTTCAGTCCAGTGTCAATTATCTTCACATCCCAGTTCTCGCGGTGTCCATTCAGCGATGTAACTGCGTTATTCTTCAAGTTTACTTCTATGTCCACATGATTCCTTAGATATGAGACGAAGTAGTCCTTTATCACGTTCTGCTTGTAGCCGGCACAGATTATAAAATCATTAAATCCTTGACTTGAATATATTTTCATAATATGCCATATAATTGGTTCCGAACCAATTTCCACCATGGGCTTAGGCTTAACTGTGGTTTCTTCGCTCAGTCTTGTACCTAGCCCACCTGCAAGGATTACAACCTTCATTGATTATCCACCTGAAGCAATGGAACCAATTCTAAATTTGGAATAAATGTTACTGTTATAACCTTTTGATTTAGGATTTCTTTCAGGAACGGCATTATCTCATATTTGATGTTCCATGAAAAAATAATTACTATATTTGGCTTGTATTCAATTATTTTGTTAGGAGCTACAACTTTTATTCCAGTGCCAGGAATAAACTTCCCCATTTTTATTGGATTACTATCAGCTATTGCTGGTATTATATCAGCATCAATATCTAAGAAATTTAATAACACTGTTGCCTTGGCGGAGGCTCCATACCCTATTATCGATTTGTCAACATTTTTCCTAAAAAACTCAAGTATTTCTTCCTTCTTTTTTAGCACCCTTAAGGGAAAATCTAGGTACCTTTTTAATATATCTTCTTTCTCTCCCTCTTTTTTGAAAATTTTCTTAACAGAATTGTCTTCGATAGACGCCGTATTTGAAATGAAAACTCTAAGTGAGCCGCCTTGTGAATCTACAGTCTGTACCTTATATATTTTTAATCCAGCCATTTCTACAATATGACTAAAGCTCGTGAAATTAAAATATGAGATATGTTCGTGGTATATTTGATCGAATGCAGTATTATTTATCAAAGACTCAAAATTGTAAAATTCTAGGACTATGGAACCAGAAGGCTTTAATATTCTCTTACAGGCAAGTAAAAAATCTATAGGTTTTGATACATGTGTCACTATATTGGTACCAGTAATTAAATCCAATTTACCATATTTTTCTAAGATTTGTTCAGACGTTTCCATAGTGAAGAAGTTGTTTATAGTTTGTACTCCGCTTTTTATTGCGATTTCATAAGCCGGCCTGGAAGGATCTATGCCAAGGACTTCCATACCCCTAGTTTTAAAAAATGTTAGAAGAGTACCATCATTGGAAGCAATATCTAGAACCTTGCTATGAGTGGTTAGATTACATGTTGAAATACAGGAGTTAGCAAATTCGCGCATATCACTAATTGTCTGACTACTAATTCCGGTTAGATATGTATTTTCACTAAATAATTTTTCTGGTTCAACTTTTGTTTCCACCCATACATAAAGGCAGTTCTTGCATAGGTCTAATGAAAGTTCGTAACGAGGTACGGTAACAGAATCCTTAGTATCAGCAATTAATCCATTCGCAAGAGGTTGTTTACCAAGCGACAAATATCTAATTACTTTGTTACTTCCACATATGGGACATAACATAGTATGTTATTAGTTTGTGGTATAAAAAATTTTTGTAATCTACAATCCCTGAA
>JAKARU010000091.1 GCA_021819225.1 Thermoplasmata archaeon | reverse complement strand
TTTCAGGTCAACCTGCCTGATTGAATCGTCTAATTCAGGCAATTCAACCTTTTCACAGGAAAAGCTATTTCCAGAGTTAATTTCCTTGATATATTTTTCATCGTATTCAGCCTGATGATACGTCATTGTAACACCTCCATCGCCCTTATTAATTGATCAATTTCAGTATCACTTCTCATTTCTGTTGCCGCGAAGAACACATCATCCTTCAGGTTCTCAGGCATAGTAAATAAGAACTGCTTTGCCTTCAAGCCTCCAAGAAATCCTGCCTTTTCAAGATCGCACATAAGCTTATCGGACTTATTACCTGCACCCACGATAAAATCTGTGAAAAATGGATTCTTCCATTTATGAACTCTGATATAACTGATATTTTCCATTTTTTTGAGGGTTTTACTTACATTTTCCATGGATCTGGAAGCAACCCACCTCAGTCCTTTCGTCCCAAGGATTGAAAGATATGCGGAAGAAGCTATGGCAAGCAGTGCCTGGTTGGTGCATATATTGCTCATGGCCTTATCTCTTCTTATGTGCTGTTCCCTGGTCTGAAGTGTCATCACAAATGCCCTCTTTCCATTTGTATCAACCGTTTCTCCTATGAGCCTTCCTGGTGATTTTCTAACGTATTTTTCCTTGAATGAGAAAATTCCAAGATAGGGTCCTCCATAGCTGAGTGGAATGCCGAGCTGCTGTCCTTCTCCAACAGCTATGTCAGCGTCATAATCTCCAGGGGACTTCACAATTGCCAGTGAAACCGGATCATAATATGCTATGTGGATTGCACCTTTCTTTATGTCTTTAATTTGAGCTACACCAGGATCTATTGTTCCATAGTTAGAAGGATTATAGGTTATGATTGACGAAGTATTCTCGTCAATTGATTGGTTTAATTTTTCAAGATCAATCGTTCCATCTTCATTTACTGGATATGGTTTGAGTGATATTTCAAGTCCAGTTATGTAAGTTCTTATTACCTGCCAGTGTGACATCCTTATATTTTCAGGTATAAGTACTGTGTTTTTACCGTTTATTCTATGGGCCATTCTAACAGCCTCACCGAGTCCCGTAGGTCCATCATACATGGAAGAGTTCGTTACATCCATCTTCGAGAGATCAGATATTATACTCTGATACTCAAAAAGTGAGTGAAGCATACCCTGTGATATTTCCGCCTGATATGGAGTGTAGGATGTTATAAACTCATTTCTCATGATGATATTTGGAATTGACGACGGAATGAATCGCTCATAAGCCCCTAGTCCGAGGAATATTTTCATATCCAGAGCGTTCTTAGAACCTATATTTTCTGATTCAAACATCACATCCATCTCTGACCTGCCACTGCCAATGGATTTTATACCACTTCTGACGTCCTTAGGTATATCATTAAAAAGATCCTCAAAATCATTCATTCCCAAATAAGCCAGTAACTCGTTATCTGTGTCCATGGAATCAACCAGTGAAGTAATCCTCAACCATTATTAAAATATAGCCAGAAATTCTGGTAGGATTTTATTTTTCAAAGTTTAGTTCCAGCAGTTCTTCTTTGTTTGAATTGCCATTATACCTGAAAATTTCTTCTATTACAAGGTTCCCGAACTCTGCTTTTGTTGACAGCCCAACAATCTGCATCAACTGGAATTGTGGAACAGCTATCTGAAGATAAAGCTTTCCCATTCTTGCTTTCAGAACCCTGCTCTCTGTAAGAATATTTTCTGAAGCGAGTACCTTAAGAAAATCAGAATATGTCCCTTTCAGTGTTACATACTTTGAACTTCCTATCACCTCTTCAATGTTCACAACTGTTCTGTCGTAGTTTTCGTCTAATGTTCCGATCATTGTTACCTTGTTCAATCTGGGCGTATCCCCTTCGAGAAATGTTGAATTGTCATTTGACCCTGGCATTGCCAGATCCAGAAACGTGATACCCATTAGAGGCTCTGCATATGTGTTAAGGCCTTCATCAATTATTCCATTGGATATTGGCCTGATCCAGTCAACAAAAATATCATCCAGATTCCTGACGCCATCAAGTACTATATCATTCAGGTCCCCAAGTTTTTCGTCCATTACTCTTCCAGTGATTGAAAACCCCTCGCCGGAAAGCTCCATGTAATCTACTATGAATCCACTTATATTGAGCAATTTTTTTATATGTTCTAACTCCTCCCTTGATTCACCAAGGTTCATCACATAGTTACCGTAATTATCCCTCTCCGCCTTCATTTTCAGGAATATTGCAATGTTCCTGTTCTTTGCAACTTCAGATGGAATAAAGAAGAGAAAATCCTGTTTTTCACCATCACTGACAACTCTTGTTCTTATAACGATTCTGTTTTCAAAAAGAACATCGAATAACTGTGCTTCCCATTTATATCGAACCTTGATTGAGTGCATGTTCCTCTTCACCACAATTTAGTTTAGTTTAATTTGGAATATTAATCTTATCGAAATTTGTGAGACCTGGTTTGATAACAAATATTGATCACATTTGAAAAAGGTTTATCTAAATGTAATGCGTTGTACCCTTAATGAAATTAAAATCTAGTGTAAGCAACCTGAAGGAAGTTACAGATATACTAAGTTCAATAACCAATGAAGCAAAGCTTGAGTTTGATAATGAGGGTTTGAAAGTGAGGGCAATTGATAGCGCTAGAATAGCTATGGTTGACCTTTTTGTTCCTAAGGAATCATTTTTAACATATGAAGTGGAGGAGAAGGTTGAAGTCTCGGTTGAACTGGACAAGATCAGAAATGTTCTGAGGCTTGCTTCCCAGTCCGATGACCTATTGTTGAGTATTTCCGGGACTAAAATGAAATTCTCCCTTGGAAATCTCACAAAAACAATCTCGACTCTTGATACCTTTGTGAACTCACCAAAACTACCAAGTGTTGATCCGAAGAACTATGTTGTTATAAGAAAGGCAGATCTTGACAGGGGCTTGAGAGCAGCTACAGATGTGAGAGATTCAATTAAGTTTACGATAGAAGATAAGAGATTTGAAGCAACATCTAAGAGTGATTCTGAAGAAGTTGATCTTATAATAGACAACGATAACCTGATAGAAATCAAGGCACAGGAAAAGGCTTCCAGCAGTTATCCACTTGACTATCTGAGCAAGATAATAAAGGCAGTAAGCTTTGCTGATACCTTGAAAATAGCGTTTAACAATGATTATCCCCTTGTGATGGAATTCAACTTTGCAGGTAAAGATGGGATCAAGACGGCTAAGTTCCTCCTCGCACCAAGAATAGAGTAAACTAAAAAGCGGGCGCGAGGGGATTCGGACCCCTGATCTACAGCTTAGGAGGCTGTTGCCATATCCAGGCTTGGCCACGCGCCCTTTTATGTTTGAGACTTTATTCATATCTCATACAATCTCCATTTCGAAAGTTTCCATTTTGAAACTTACTAAAATGGTACTTCGGTGGGATTAAATTCGTAATCTGAGCTTTAGATATTATATTTTCGAAATATACCTGAAATATATCCCCGTTTCTCTTTAACTTACCTAATGAAATTGAAAGCAAAATATGTCAAGTTAAAAAGACTTAAAAACAAAAGTAAAAGTTATTATATAAAAATTTATCATCTATTAGGAGAAATAATGAAAGATCTACCAGCAAACGAATTCTATAAAAGTTTAGTAGTTCCTTTACCTCTTAGATCGATAGAAAGGGATATGGCCAAACGCCATGTTGTTAATAGGAATATGGTGAAGAAACTTATTGATGACTACATTAAAACCTCGTCAGAACATTTTGAAGCAATGGCCAATCTTATGTTAGAAATGATGAATTCTGAAGTAAGTTTTCAGGAACCAAATGCTGAAATAATAGAGGAATTTTATAGGAGAATGGAAAGACTTGATGATAGGTTCAAGTATATCGATGAGTTTATGAAAGAACTAGATGAAAAGGACCGGAATATTATCCTAATGGATAATTTTGACCATACAGTATATCTGTTAAGAAATAATAGAGCTAAAGTCTTAGAAAATTTGAAAGGTAAAGAAGAATGGAACGAAAATGATGTACTTTTTCTTTCTTACTACGATAGGTATACAGATTTTCTTGATTTAATTGCACTGGAAGCTAAGAGGGATAAAAAGATAAGTAACTCTAATAAAGGATTGCTTTATTTTTTAGCGTTTCTTTATCAGGTCGTAATTTACGCGTACTTTAAAGAATCCTTAAAGAGAGAAGTAATGCTACGCAGGTATTCAGAACTCATTTTCATGACTAAAGACTCCTCAAAGAGACGTACAAAGCTACAGAAAGAAATATTATCAAGCTTAAGGATGCTACCGCCTCCTGACCAATAAGCATGGTTCCATCGCATGATAACTGATGGAAAATTCCTTGACACAAATGTTGTCTTTGATATAATATACTCAGAAAGGAAGAGGCACAAGAAGTCCCTACAATTTTATCAGAACTTTAAGAATTTAGAGCTAAGAGTTAGTGGTAAAGTTTTAATTGAAATTGGTGAACTCCTCAATTCTTCTCTTACAGCCCTAGTATTAAGGATTAGAGATTCAATTAAACATTTAGAGTTGTCAGGAAGGAGATGGGACGATCTACAGCTCTCTCAACGGAGAAAAGTGTTGATTGAATTTGAGATTGATATCAATAACGACAAAAAACTTATCAAAATGAACCAGATGGAGTTTGTTTTAAATGGGTTTAGGAAACTGGAAAATATTATATTGAAATATAATTTTGAAGAGATTCAGGAAGCATTGCTCGGTGTTGCGGATGATTTGAGTGAGGAAGTATTTTCTAAGGTAAATAGTCTCTTTTCACCTGTTTATCTGGATCACGACAAGG
>JAKARU010000004.1:1133-22956 GCA_021819225.1 Thermoplasmata archaeon | reverse complement strand
ACAACATCCTAATTTACACATTTTCGGCCACTTAATGGTCCACTTTAATCTGCATTATATCTGGTTTTGTATACTCGTATTTACTGCCTCCATGGTCCATGAGGCAACGGAAACAATTATGATGAGCCAGTTCACCGTGTCAGCAATTTGGAGTGCATAATTGAAAGGATATTTCACAAATAAGAAAATTGCAAACAAAAAAGGGTTACTAATCGCAAATAAAATGAATAACTGCAAGTGGTACCTCAAATTTGACGATTTTGGATACTTTTCGATGTGCGTTTACACAAATCTTACGCTGAGATAATCATGCTGATCTGACTAAATGAAATTTTGACAAGGAATCTTTAAAATAACTGAAAAGCATTTTAAGATAGAAGATCATTGTTTTTTGGAATGAGAATGAATTTCAGCAGGGGAAGTCTGCTTATTGACAATATAGATCGAACAATACCAGACTGGATTCAATATGATTCGAGAATCGGATCTTACAGAACTCTTGCCTTCAGATACAAAGAGATGAAAAGACTGTTTCCTGACATTGAAGATCATGTATTTAATGACGAGATAGTGAATGTTTCACATGATGAGAAGCTGCGTTCATATCAGAGGAAGGCCATAGAAGTCTGGACCAAGAATGACTATGGTGGAGTCGTTGTTCTTCCAACTGCTGCAGGAAAGACCCATATAGGAATTGAGGCAATTGGGATTCTCAGGACAACAACCATTGTTATCGCACCTACGATAGAACTTGTCCAGCAGTGGCGCAAGCGCCTTGAGGATGTTTTTGGCGTGAGGATCGGGCAGATAGGTGGCGGGGTGAAGGAAATTGAGGATATTTCAGTTGCAACTTATGATTCTGCATATCTTATGGCTGAAACCCTGGGAAACAGATTCGAATTTCTTCTCGCAGATGAAGTTCATCATATGGCTTCGCAGAGGTACATGGATATTGCAAGGATGTATGCGTCTCCATACCGGCTCGGGTTGACAGCAACTTTCGAAAGAATAGATATGCTCCACGAAGATCTTGAGAAATTCATGGGTGGCAAGATATTCGAGCTTGGTTATGATGAACTCAGCGAGTACCTCTCCAACTATGAAATTATCAGGATACCTGTGGAACTGGAACAGGAGGAGGAAGAAGAATATGAGAAGAATCATGACATATTCATCTCATACCTGCGCAGGCACAGGATAACGATGAGAGGCCCATGGGACTTCCAGAAATTCATAATGTCCTCATGGAATCCGGAGGGAAGGGAGGCATTGATGGCATGGAGAAAGGCAAGAAAGATCGCCTTCAATGCAAGGGTAAAGAAGGATATTGTCAGATATGTGCTGAACAGGCACAGGGGCGAGAAGACGTTGATCTTTTCAGATGATACAGAATCCGCATACATGATTTCAAGGGAATTCCTCATTCCATGCATCACATATCTGACTCCGGGACCTGAGAGGAAGATGTATCTTGACATGTTTCGAAGTGGGAAAGTGAGGGCACTCACAACGTCAAGAGTCCTGGATGAGGGAATTGACGTCCCGGATGCGTCAGTTGGAATCGTCCTGAGTGGTTCTGGCAGCTCCAGGCAGTTCAGGCAGAGACTCGGGAGAATACTTAGACCGGGAGATGGAAAGAAAGCAGTCATGTATGAAATAGTCGCAAGAGGTACCTCAGAATACGGTACTTCAAAGAGGAGGAGGAAAGGTGTTCCCGTCTCAATTGATGATGATAAGGAAGAGTAAGACAGGCATCGCAAGAAGCATACTGCTTGACGAGACCAGCAGTGATTATGCCCGATCCGTAATGGAAGTATTTAACGACAGCATAGGGTCTACATACGGTGAAATTGAGGAAAAGATCAGGGATCTGGAACTCAGGTCCCAGAATCCAAAAATTGTAAGGGGCATATTCACCGTAGTTTCGAGAGACTGCAGTTTTTTCTCCTATTCAAAAATTCCACCAAATGTGATAAGGGAGAAAATATTCTCAGATCCTGAAACGCCTGCAATTTCACCGGAAACCAGGGAAAACCTCCTTATGAAGATTGCTGATGACCTTGGAATCAGTGTCGATGAGATTGAGAAATCCATTTATGGAGATCTGGATTCTGAAAAGACCCTGGAAAAAGTTCCTGAAACAGGTTCAGAAAGAATCATTAAAAAATTCAATCTCGAGCAGGTTGAAACCGCACTGATGAGGGCATCCTCAATAGACCTGAAAATGGGGCAGCCAGATCCCGCCATCCTTCGTTTCCTTGGGAGAATCGGACTCCTCTTCTCCTTAACCCGTGAGGGTGAAGTGACTCACCTAAAGATATCTGGACCACTTTCTACAGTCGGGAAGACAGAGAGATATGGCCCACTATTCGCGCTGTTCCTGAGAAGATTGCTTATGCTGGAAGATTGGGAAGCAGAGGCTGAACTGGAACTTGGAAAAAAGGAAGAAAAATCATCATTCAAATATTTCTTCGACAGTTCGATGAGGGAGTTACTTGACGTCCATAATTATTCTGGGGAAGAACTTCCAGATTTCGTTCAGGAAGATGGTGAGGGGACCCTTATTGAGGGAAAACTCTATTTTGCAGATTACAGAATAAATATTTCCGGAGACTGGGTTTTAGTGATCATAACAAGGCCAATCAATCTTGAGGAGAATCGCTCACTTGCCAGAATCCTGAAAAATGGAGGAAAACAGGTATTTGTGTTCACTTTGCTCAGGAATAATGAGAAATGCCCATCTGGGGAGAAATGCTTCAAGAACAAAGTTGACTGGCATTCGGTTAAGGAATATATTGAAAAGATAAATGAGAAGAAAGTGAGGAACACTGAAAGACACGAAATAGAGAAAAGAAAGGAAAATAACATACAAAAAAGCACGGCAAACCCTGATGTGATAAGACATCTTGAAGAACTTTATCCCGATTCTTACTCAATGGTAGATTATCTTGAATTCATGGGTCTTGATCCATCCAGCGTCCTTTCAAATCTTGGTTATAAAATAAAGTGGCGGGGGCTCAGAATTGAGGTTACAGGAAAAGAAGCATAAATTTGGATTTTCCATAATCCTGCAGAAATATCTTTCTTAAGTTCCTTGGAATTTATTTTCTCTCAATCTTTATTTTTTTCTAATCTTCTTTTTGAACTTCTCCATCTCTAAAAGACTCATTACTGAGAATATGACCCCTGCCGTTATGGATACAGCAAGAGGATATTCAAAAATAGTAACTGGTGGACGTATAATAGACAATATTACGCTTCCAGTCACATTCTTCTGAAACCATCTGTATGCCGTTGTGTTATTCACAGCCTTTACATTAACATCGAAAATAAAGTATGCAAAAATTTTATAATTTCCAGGATTTAGAGAAAGATGGAATGAGCCAGATTCCCCGAAAGTTATATTATTTGCCTCCATGGTAGTGTTGTATTTTGATGAATTGATACATAACAGAAGACTGTTGGGTGGCTTTAAGGCGCCGGTTGTTCTGACATCGTCATAGTAATATATTGACCCCCCACTTCCATATGAAAATATCGGTATTTTTTTCAGAAATCCTGAACCTAAATATACGGATGATGTGTTGTTGTATACATGAATGCAATCATCAGCTTTTGCTGATATTGGATTGTTGCTTGAATCTTCCACATATGTAAGGCCTGAAAACATCAGAATGAAAATAACTGATATTGCTGCCAGTCTCATGTACTGTTTCCAGATCATCTTTTCACCTTCCCAGTGGCTTGATACTTCTAAACCTGAGCAAGTATGAGGATACTATGAAGAAAATAATGCCCAGGGTAATCTCCATTATACAACCCTCTATACCCATACCTGAAAGCCTGGATCCAAGTCTTATGTTTTCAAATCCTGCAATTGTAGCTGAAAGGAGATTTTTTTGAGCATATTTGTCAAATATTTGTGGCGATATGAAAATAAAGAATGAAAGAATTGCTCCCGCAGAAACTATGGGAACCCTTAAAGTAACTGAAATTAAATATCCGAGACCAGTACAAAAAACATTTAAACCAATCAGGGCAAGAAGAAATTCTATTATGAATAAATCTGAAATTCGTAACTCTACATAATAGGTAAATATTGAAAAGACGGTAAAATTCAGCAGGGAAGTGTAAATCACTGACCATAGAAATAGCGAAAGAAGTATCTCCATCGGACTTTTGCCATTTGCAACCAATGTGAGAAATTTTCCATTGTTCAACATTGACCCCATTGAGAAAATGTTGAGTGAGACCATTATTATGTAAATCATATATATGCTTGATAAAGTCGTATCCCCAAGAGAATAGAGTGGGGTTTCACCAGTAAGATCATTCATATAAAAATATTGTGTGTATAATATAAGAATGAGAGAAATCATAAGAAGAAATTCAATAATATAAAACGGATCCATTTCAAGGCTTATGAGCATTTGAAAAGTAGATTTATTCATACAACCACCCCAGGATTGACGGAATGCGAAGGTATGATGTGATTTGGACGCCTGAATTTCGTGCGATTTCATTGCATTTTTCAAGACTTAAAGATGTCATAATGCCCCCACTCCTGATAAATGCCTTATCATCCACTTCCCTTATTTTCCCTATTATGATGTTATCACCATCCGTCCGAATTATACTATAATATTTTTCTACATGTTGTCTCTGGTATTTTTTAATAATTCCCGATCTCATAACCAAAATCGAATCGTAGATGGTGAGAATTTCATCAAAAAGGTGAGTTGATATGAAAAACAGGCTTCCATCCTCAAGTGACTTTTTTCTTATGGCATCAGACACCAGTGATCTTTTGTGAATATCTATGTTTGAATTGGGCTCGTCAAGTATGTATATTGAGGAATTCGCCCCAAGAATGCATGAGAGCATCAGAAGTTGTTGTTCGCCAGAGCTAAGGGATTGAACAGTTGAATTGAGCAGGTAGCTTATTGAGAACATGTCCATATAATCCATCACTTTTTCGCTGGTTGTTCCAGACAATGAGGCAAACCAGTATATTTGTTCCCGAACACTGGATCCATTAAGCCACGATGGTTTTTCCGGCATGAAACTTACGTCACGCATTGCTTTTTTATGATGTTTCCATGGATCAGAACCGTTTAAACTAACAGTACCTCTTTCAGGCCTGAGGACTCCAGTTATAATGTAAAATAATGTGCTTTTTCCCGCACCATTTTCCCCCACTATGACATTTAATCCGTTTGTTAATTCAATGCTGGCTTCCTTAATAACTTCCTTACCTTTGAATGATTTTGAAATGCCTCTGCATTCTATGTTTGCAGAATCTATTATTGACGATCTAATTTTTTCGCCTCCTTGAAGCACTTCTATACAAAGAGATAAGGAACATTATTCCAACCACCCACATAATAACGTCTACAACCACGTATTTTGAAAGGTAATACGATAAATTCAATTGGCCAATTGAAACATTGGTGCTTATCAGTGAAATGGAGAAAAGAGAGACGTTTGAAACTGAAGAATTTTCAAACAGTGAGGCGACAACGCTTGAATTTCCCGTTAATTGCATTTGCGTTAGAAAGAACCCGGAGGATGATTGTACATAGTATGCCCTATTACCGCCCGTCTCGTTTGACACACTTTCATAAAATCCCTCTGGCTGTTGTGATACTTGTGTTAAATTTAGTTCCTCCGATATTGCATGAATTGAACCATGTGGATTGGGTATGATCCCGAAATTGGTTCCCTGACCAATGTTCTGAGCAGTTATATTGAAGACATTTGTAAATTCGCCTATACCCATCCCTGCGTTTGTAAAGAATGAACTGGAGAGTTTTGAATCTTGAGTGCTGAGGGTTGAAAATGACTTTACCAGCGTTATATTAAAGTTTGCATCCCCATAGATTCTTATAGAAAAATCATAAACTTTCCTGCTTACGCTTATATTTATATAACCCGTGTAAAATGATGAATCACCTATTGCCTTTTCCATTGAATTTTTTTTATAGAAATTTATTGGCCCCTCCGAGATCATCTCATAATGATAAACCGCTCCCTGACTATCGACTCCAGATATCAGGGTGCTGTTTTCATTATACGTCATTATTAGGGGTGATACTGTTATTGATGCGGTTAGAAACGAAATAACCAGAATAAAAATCACCATGAACTTCCTAAGTTTTATTTTGCTCACCTCTTACCCAATCTGGAATGAAATATAATTATTTCATTAAGACTTAATTTAGATTTAAATATTATAATTTCTCTTAAAATCACCAACCCCTATCATCCGCCGCCAGATTGAGAAAATATTTTCGCCAAATTTCCGAGGGCCATCCATCCAGCTACATCGGAGTCTAAAACGCTATTGTAGCTTACCCAGTACTTGATATAAATATCTCCGTTTCCCATTACTTTGTAATCAACGAGTATATTTGTATCCTGAACTCCCGGGTTTTACCACCACGATACTTTATCTAGGGCTTCGAGAATATCCTTCTGCTTCTTCGTCCTTTCAAGTTCTGTCAGATTGCCGTTCTGATCCTCGATGACATGGAACTTCTCAAGTTCCAGGAGCATCCTCTCCAGGGAATACTTCTTCACTAGGCCTGTTGAGATCATACCTCTCATGAGTGCATTCCTTATGATCAGCGAGAGGAAGAACACAAATATGGTTCCGCGAATGGTGGACTCCTTCCTCTTCCTCATCGGGAATATGTCCAGATCGGTTTTCAGTGTGCGGAATGCCTTCTCTATGGAATCACGATCCCGGTATATGGACAGGCATTCCAGCGGTGAATAATCCCCGCTGTATACAAGTAGGAACTTCCCCATCCTGTTCTCTGCAGCAGAGATGGCATTGTTCCTTGCCCTTGTTGTTATCCTGTTATTATCAATCCTCCATGTGAAATACCTCAGGTACGATTGTGCAATTGCTTCTATTGTTTCCGCAACACCCGACCTGGGCTGCAGTTTCTCCACCATTGATCTTTTCTCCGCAAGTCTCCTGTGGAAATCAGATCTCTCATCACTCTCCCTCCTTGGATCGTGAAAGAAGTATCCCTTCAGATTCAGATCGTTCATGGTGAATTCAACAGGCTTGCAGAATACAGGATCATTGTTGTACATGATCACATTATCTGCACGATCCACAGTCCTTGATGCCATAACAAACACGTTCTTTACAGCCTTTGACACAAGGGAGGCTGCAATGATGTATGAATCGTCCTTCAGCAGATCAAGATTCTCATGTGAGAAGAATCCCCTGTCGAGTATGATCTCAATCTTCGGTATTGTATCTTTTATGCTCTGCACAGTCCTCTTCAGAGTCACAACATCGGGAATGCTGACGCTGTATATTTAAAAGTACAGTGGTATTCTCCGGTTGCGTTCCAGTACCATGCCCATGTTCATCTGTTCCAGATAGGGATGATCCTTTTCATGGCCGTATTCCAATATCTCCGCTGATCCGATGATGACAATGACGTGATATCATACAGCATGGAATTCCCTGGGCTGATCCTTGATGCGAGATCGGACGAGAACTGCCTGTACAGATCGGATGAGCCTATCCTGTCAAAAAGTTCTCATATAAGCTGGGATTCAAGATTAATGTTCATTGATCTTGACAGTGATGTTCCATCAAACCATGTCTCCAGTGAACTGGCGGGCAAAGGTCTCACCACCTTTGATACTGCCATTGAGATTGTCTGCATTGATTCATTCTCTGTGAGATTTTTCTTATGAATCTCCTCAATGCCAAATGCGTTGACTATATCCAATATGGGTATGAACGGCCCATGGATGAGACTTTCTCTCGAATGTATGGCTTCTTAACTTTCCTGTCTCGCCGTTCTCTTTTTTTCACAACGTACCAATAGTGGCAGCTTATGTTCTTTATCCAAGGGTTGTAGTATAGCACTCTCTCATAGACGTATATCTTTCCATTGGCAGACTTTTCATTCCGCTGATTCTTAGATTTAAGGACGGTATTTCTCACCATTACAAATTAACGTTTCTCTTGTTCATGAATCTAGGATAAGGCCACAAATCAGAGTTCAATGGTGGTAAAAATTCTTGGATTCAGGACCTATCGCAATAGAGAATAAACTCCACTAATCTGGTGTTTCATGGAGATTGAAAGATGAGAATCCGTTCCTACTATTACACAAAAAACGTGGAGTTAAGGTTTAATCTAAAAAAATAAAAATTTACCAGGTGAATTAACACATGGTTGCGAAAAGATCACTTGTATTTTATTTTGCTTGAAGGTCTGAAAACAAACTTCTCCTTCTGGGGGACTTTTATTTCCTTTCTTGTCTGCGGGTTTTTGGCGCTTCTTGCTTTCTGGGTCTTCCTCTCAAAGATACCGAACCCGGCGAGGTTTATTTTCTGTTTCTTGTCTGCCTCATCCACTATTTTGTCCAGAAAAGCCTTTATAACCTCTCTGGCAACTTTCTGTGTCGTTCCGGTTGTCTTGGAGACTTCCTTTGACAATTCGCTTATGCCAACCATTTTTATCAATTCTATATGTACATACTACTATTAAAATATTTTTGTTCACTATTTTATTTATAATGAATTCCGTTGAGTTCCCTGATATACTACATTAATGATAAAAATTTCATGAAATGGAAATAGATTTATCTGCCGGTTAACATGTGATCTCATGGATTTCAGGAGACTGAGTGATTTACTGAATAAACACTATGGGGATCTTCACTGGTGGCCAGCTGAAACCCCCGAGGAGGTCGTAATCGGTGCGATACTTACTCAGAACACTTCATGGTCAAATGTGGAGAAGGCAATTCTGAATCTTAAGAAAATAAGTGTATTTTCATTGAGTGACATAATAAGTCAGGATCCAGAACGAATAAGGATGGCAATCAGGCCATCTGGATTCTACAATCAAAAGACAGAAAGGCTTATCTCAGTGGCCCGTAATATTGAAGATCACGGAGGCCTTGAGGGCTTGAAGAAAATGCCTGACCAAGATCTTTCCAGGTTTCTCCTCTCGTTGAAAGGGGTTGGCCGGGAGACGGGAGAAAGCATAATGATCTATGCACTGGGACGGAAGAAATTTGTCGTTGACAAGTATACGCTGAGAATTTTCTCCAGAACTGGAATCACAGATGACGGGACATCCATGCCTCAAAAGCTGAAGGATGATATTGAAGATTCAATGTCAATCAGTGAATTGAACAATTTTCATGGTGCCCTCGTGAACCTAGGAAAGGATTTCTGCAGGACAAAACCGACCTGCAACACGTGTCCCATCATGGCTGAATGCGACTATGCGAAAGACTTAACGTTACCGTAGCCGATAAGTCTCCACCTGTTTGTTATCTTTCTTCCAATGGATATCCTCTCGTCATTCTGGACGGCAACTGGATATCTCAGGGATATCTCGACGACCCCATCCCTCACGTTAGTTGCCATGCCAAGCGTATTTGATGTACCGAATGTAAGCATAAGGTATTCCCTGCTCTTTATTGGCTCAACAGTCATTTCATCCTCAAAGCCTACAACCCTGTTCAAAAGATGTGTCTCCACCTCAACCGTGGTCGCCATAGGGGGCACCTTTCCAACCTTCCCCAGAATTCTCCCCGTAAGAAGGTCATTCTTGGTAAGAAATGGATCAAGCTTTGTCCCAACAGCAGAAAGACCTCCTGGAACTATGGTATCATATGAGCTTGACCCGGCCATTAATGACGTGATTTCAGTGATCACGTTTTCCCACACATTCTTGTTTCCCTTTGTCTGCTGGATCCCTGGTATTATCTCTATCTCCTGGCCTATGGTCAGCATTCCCTTTACAAGTGAACCGCCAAGGACTCCTCCCTTGAGAGTCTCAGGAGAAGCACCAGGCTTGTTAACGTCAAAGGACCTTGCTATGTACATGAGGGGATCGGAATCCCTGTCCCTGACAGGCGTTGGAATGAATTCCTCTATTGCCTCAAACACCTTGTCAATATTCTTGTTATGATAGGCGCTTACAGGAATTACAGGTGCGTTCTCTGCAACGCTCCCCTTCAGGAAATTCTTGATTTCGTTATAACTTTCAATTGCCCTTTCCCTTGTAACAAGATCAATCTTGTTCTGGATCACTATGATGTTCCTGATTCCCATTATTTCTATGGCGGTAAGGTGCTCCCTGGTCTGTGGCTGGGGGCATTTCTCGTTTGCTGCAATTACCAGGAGCGCCCCATCCATTATTGATGACCCTGAAAGCATCGTGGCCATGAGAGTCTCGTGCCCGGGGGCATCAACAAATGAGATGACCCTGCTGAGCCTGCAATTATCCCCTACCGGCTTATTTGAATATATCTTCTCCCCATTCTCACATATGTATACTGGAGTGTCAGCATATCCAAGCTTGATTGAGATCCCCCTTTTGATCTCCTCTGAGTGTATATCTGTCTTGCGTCCTGTAAGTGCCTTTGTAAGGGTGCTCTTTCCGTGATCTACATGGCCAACCATGCCTATGTTGACTGTTGGCTGGGGAAGACTCGAACTCATTCTTTCTTTTCCTCTGCCTGAGTTCCAGGGGTTTCAAGCGGTGCGGGCCCATATTGTGTTATCACGAAGTTAAGCTGTGATATATCCGGGCCTATCACGGATCCCCTGAATGTAACCCTTCTCCTGATTCCATCCTTTGCCCTCTGGCCTTCCCTGTACCTTATGAGTATCCTCTTCTTGCCAGGGAGCGCAAGGTCTGGTTTCATGGGAAAACCGTCAATGGATGAGCCTCCCGTGATCCTGAGTTTATACCCCGGGAGTTCAAAGAATATTCCATCTATCTCCTCGCCGATCCTTCTCCCATTGAGAAGGCTTAAATTTTCTGGTTTTACCTCTTTCTTATAGGTTTTTCCTGTCTTCTTATCCGCAATTATTGCTACTGAATTTCCTCCAGCCATTTATACAATCCCCCTTTAAGGTTAGATTTTTAGGGAATACAAGAAAGGCTTATAAATTTATCAATAGGCATGTTTCACGGATATTCATCCTGCTCAGTCACCCTGCCTGCATTGTATATGGGTGATGATAATTTATATGGTTATAGGGGAGGAGAGCAAACCTGATGCATCGACAGGGGTGCATACAGGGAGAGGTCGTTCCACGCAGGTCTCATGGAAGTTGCATCGATCGACCTCCATAGAAAAGTGCAGGATAACAGAGGTAGCCTTTACCGACTCAATCAGGATCGAATGATTTACCATTCAGATGCATTATACAGTTCATTCATACCTGGATTACTGGTTCCGGGAAATGCAGTTTCATCCTCCTTAAAACAGTACATCATTGAGTTATATTTATGAACATAAAGGAAATCCAATACCTATGTCGTTGAATGAGAAAATAATAGAAACTGAAATTCGTGGCGGATATACATCAGATGGAGCAGGGGTGAGGCTTTTCAGGGTTTTCGGTGGGAAATACACCTTTCCGAGAACAGATCCATTCCTTCTCATGGACTATTTTGGATCGGGGAATCCAGCGGAATATGAGGCAGGATTTCCATGGCATCCCCACAGGGGAATTGAGACACTCACATACCAGATCAGGGGAGTAACTGATCATGAAGACAGCAACGGGAACAGTGGGAGGATATTTCCCGGTGACGTCCAGAGTATGAGCGCCGGTAGTGGCATATACCACCAGGAGATGCCGGGACCGTCCAGGAATGGGGATGGGAAGATCCTTTCACAGGAAGTCCTCGGGGTCCAGCTCTGGATAAACATACCGCATGCAAGGAAGATGTCAACCCCGGCCTATGCCTATCACAAGTCATCGAGCATACCCGAGATAAGGAAGGGGAATCTCACTCAGGTAAGAGTTGTCTCAGGGAGTGTGGAAGATGCAACCGGGCCATATGAATCGACAAACTATCAGGGCGTTTCATACATTCACATGAAGATAGGTTCAGGTGATGAATTCCATCTGCGCGGATATGAGGGGAAGAGGGTTGTTGTATTCTGTTTTTCAGGCTCTGCAAGAATAGGGAAGGATCATGTGCTCGGTGAGAGAAACTCATTTTCACTCTCAGTGAGCGGCGATTCATTCGCTGTACAGGGAATGGCAAATGAAAGTGACCTGATCATAATAGGAGGGAAGCCAACCGGGGAGAACATAGAGTGGTATGGCCCCATCGTAATGGCAACGAGAGAGGAGATAAACGAGGCAATATCTGACCTGAACAGCGGCAGGTTCGTCAGATCACGTGAGCCATTGGTCATTCAGTAGGATGTATCAGTCAGATACACTGTACCAAACATGTGAACCAATATTATATTTATGCGGATAAGAATGCTGATACATGCATCTTGATTTTATCATCCTGATTTTCGTGGGCACCTTATCGTCCCTGATATCCATATTATATTACATAATGAACAGCTTCCTCTCAAGGAAGCCAGGGAAGTCGAATGATGAAAAGGAACATCTGGCAGCAGTGGACGTGACTGCAGTAATTCCTGTATACAATGACAGCCCGGAAATGTTTGAAATTGCCCTCACGGCGGTTTCCAGGCAGGTAGGGCATGTCATAGTTGTCTCAGACGGAACTGAAAGCCCTTACAGATCAATCAGTGAGAAACACGGGGCTGAATTCATCCTGAAGCAGAAGAGGGAGGGGAAGAGGAGTTCCCTGGCCATGGGGATGGAGAGGGTGAAGTCAAGAATTGTGATTTTCATGGATGCCGACACGGTTCCAGCAGATGATGCAGTTTCGCACATCCTGAAGGAATACAGCATGAAGACCGGTGGAGTGGGGTCTAATATATTCATGGACACATCAGATGGAAGGATGGTTTCCTATGCGTCGGAATTCCTGGAAAGGTCAAAGGAAACAATACAGAGGGCAATGAGCCGATTCGGAAACGTCATGCTGATCGACGGGAGTTTTGCCTCATACAGGTCCGATGTGATAAGGGATTACGTCACATTAGGGGAATTCAGGAATTTCAAGATCAATGGCGAGATACCATACTATGGTGGCGGGGATGATACGTCTCTCACATCCTATGTGATAAGGCAGGGATACCGTGCATCAAAGGCCTTTGATGCACACGTTGTCACAATGCCAAAGAAGGATCTGAAGGCATTCACGAGGCAGAATTTAAGATGGTCAAGAACTGCATGGAGGACCTTTTTCACCAACATCAGGAATGGAACATTCAGAAAATCCAATAAATTCTATGCAATAGAACAGATGTTAACCTTCTCAATTCCGGTGCTGTTCCTGATAGTGCTGGTCTTCAGGGGGATAACCTTCCTGGACATTACGGCACACCGTGGATTCATTATTGGCGATCCACTTGTCTTTATAAACCACGGTTTCACGCACATCTTCCTGAATCCATACTTCAGGACATACACCCTGACATCGCTTGTATCAACATTCTCATCATTCATATTCCTCACAACAGTTGTTGAGAGGTCTGTGAAGGAAAGATTGAAGCTGGTTGCCTATGGGTCAATTGGTGCTGCCATTCTTTTCATGACATCCATATACGCCATGTTCTCATTCAGGAAGCCATGATAAAACATTATTTCCGAAATCCATATACAGGAAAGCATGTACGTTCTGGGGCTGGAAGGTACAGCTCATACAGTAAGCGCTTCCATTCTGGATGAAAGGAAGATATATTCGCTTGTTTCAAAGACGTACCGGCCGGAGGAAGGAGGGATAAATCCAAGGGAAGCGGCCGACTTTCATTTTGCAAACATCGTGGATGTCATAACTCAGGCAATCTCCGAAGCCAGCATAAAGCCAGATGAAATCGGGCTTGTCAGTTTTTCACGTGGTCCGGGGCTGCCCCCATCACTGAAGATAGTTGCAACTGCAGCAAGGGCCATGGCGATAAAGTACAGGATTCCCATAGTTGGAGTGAACCACCCTCTCGGCCATATAGAGATAGGAAGGCGGGAAACAGGTTGCAACGATCCTGTAATGCTCTATGTTTCAGGTGGAAATACGCAGATAATTGCATACAGGAATGGACATTACCGGGTATTCGGAGAAACCCTGGACATTGGCATCGGGAATTTGCTGGACAAGATCGCAAGGCTCATGGGTTTTCCATTCCCTGGAGGACCGGAGGTTGAGGCCATGGCGCTTAGGGGGGGAAAACTGCTTGATATGCCATATACGGTAAGGGGGATGGATACCGCATTTTCAGGGATGTATACTGCCGCTGCCGGTTTCCTGAAGAAGGGGGAAAGGCCTGAAGATGTGTGCATGAGCGTACAGGAATATGCATTTTCAATGCTTGTGGAAACACTTGAAAGAGCAATATTTACCACCGGAAAGAAGTCCATTCTCCTTGCAGGAGGAGTAGCCCGGAACAGGAGGCTCAGGGAAATGATCCAGGTCATGGCAGGAGAGGCAGGAATAGAGGTATTTGAGACGCCAGACAGATACTGCATGGATAATGGGGCAATGATCGGGCAGGCAGGGCTGCTAACATATCTTGCAAGGGGTCCAGATGATATGGAGGATACCGGGATCGATCAATTCTTCAGGATAGACCAGGCATATGCATCATGGGTTAAGGTTGACGAGACCATTTACACAGACAGGGGGGCTGAATCACGAATACGGAGGACAGAGTTCCACGGCTTTGATGCAATCGAGAAGGAGAGGGTTCCGAAGGGATACAGGATCCCAGCGATGGATACGATGATACGGGTGGCACGCATGAAGAGGGAAATAACCATGCTCAACAGGATGAAGAAAGCAGGAATACCTGTTCCGGATCTGTTTTCCCTGAACATGGATAAAGCATCATTCATGATGGAGGACATAAGGGGAACGAACATAGGATTCGCAAGAATCAGCGATTCTTCAATAGCACAGGAGCTTGGGAGGATAGTGGGAAAGATGCATTCATCAGGTCTGTGCCATGGAGACCTGACAATGAATAACATAATTCTCAGGGATGGCAGGTTATTCCTGATAGATCCTTCTATGGGTTCCGTGACAGACCGCATACAGGATTTCGCATACGATATGAGGCTACTGAATGAAAGTGCTGTCGCATCACTTCCTGGAGGTGATGATTTCATGGACATGGTCAAGAAAGGGTACATGGAGAATTTCGAATCCGGAAAGAAGGTGATAGATGAACTTGCAAACATCGAGAAGAGGAGGAGATACGCATGAGGTTGAGATTCGTAACAAGCAATGAGCATAAATTCCGGGAAATAAGTGCATTCCTGGCAATGCATGGAGATGAATGTGAATGGGTGAGGATGAAGTATGAGGAAATACAGGATGATACAACGGAAAGCATATCACTTGCCAGTGCCAGATTCCTGAGGGGTAAGGTACCCGAGCCATTCTTTCTTGAAGATACCGGGCTGTACATAGATTCACTGAAGGGCTTTCCGGGACCTTATTCATCCTATGTCCAGAGTACAATCGGAAACAGCGGCATTCTTTCACTTCTGAAAGAGAAGGGGCGTGAAGCCTCATTCAGGACCGTTATTTCCTATGTCTCAGGTGATGGAATAGAGCAGTTCACCGGAATTCTCAAAGGAAGTATTGCACAGGAAGAGAGGGGTGCTTCAGGATTCGGTTTTGATCCCATATTCATTCCACGGGATTCCAGCAAATCTCTCGCAGAGATGAGTATTGATGAGAAGAATCAACATTCGCACAGGATCAATGCTTTGAAGTTATTCATTGCGCACCTCGAAAAATCTCAGCAGTAAAGTGTCAGTTATAACGGACTTCTCACAAATTTAAAATATAGAATTTAAATGATGCCATAATGTCAAAGATTTACAGGGAATGGTTTTTCTACATTTACATGATTCTGACCGTGGTATTTCTATCCATATTCGTGATATCCTCAAACGATCTTCTGTTTCATTATAATGGCTTCATAAACAACGGACTGACATTCCAGGCAGCAGGAAACTGGAATTACTGGATATTTATAATATCATTGATACTTTTTGCACTGTTTGGGTACTATACATATGAATGGATAAGGGACGATCGTTTTTTCAACCAGATAATGAATTCTGACAGCAAGTCAAAATTCATAAAGAACATGAGAAACCTTGAGAAAATAGCAAGGAAACATGGCCCCTCATATGAGGAGAGGCTTGATCAGAAAAAGAGTACCTGGAAGATCAGGCAATGAGTTTTTTGACAAATTCCGGGAGACTGAATGAAGACCTGGCTATTTCCATGTTGAAGTACTGGCCGGGATCCAGTGTTTCTTCCCTCATCTCTATCGGCGTCTTTTTTGCCATCGTGAATGACCAGAACCCGCTCGGATATGTCGGTATGAATGCAGTATAACTTCTCACAAAGCTGAATGCAGGTGCCATCCCCTTGTGGGCAAGTCCTATTGCCTTTGGCTGGTAGAACGGCGATCCGGATTGTGTTACAACAACTCCCCCGTCTGAAAGAATCCGTGAGATATTCCTGTAGAAATCCTCATTGAAGAGGCCCTCGGCAGGTCCAACCGGATCCGTGGAATCAATTATGATCATGTCGAATTTCCTGTCCGTCTTCTCTGCATATTTTATTCCGTCACCTATGATCAGCTCGACATTCTTCCTGCTGAAGGATGACGCAAGTGAGGGAAAATGCTTCCTGCAAACCTCAACAACCTGGCCGTCAATCTCCACATTCACGATGCTTTTCAGTCCAAGCTTTACAAGTTCACCTGCTGCGCCTCCATCCCCTCCACCAATTATAAGTGCATTTTCAGGCTTCCTGTCGGAGTAAAGATATGGCATCCTTGTTATCATTTCATGATAGACAAATTCATCCTTCTCTGTCAGCTGTACGGTACCATCTATTGAAAGCAGTTTCCCGAAGTCATAGGTCTCAAAGACATCTATTCTCTGGAAATCCGTCCTTACTGAAAGAAGCTGATCGCTTACCCTGAACGAAAGTTGCAGATTATCCGAATATCTCTCTGAGAACCAGTTTTCTATTAATTTCATCAGTACTGGAATGCATTCTTGCTTAATTTTTTATCCATTCCTCTGTCAGGATTCAATCCGGTCGTGTGGAAATACAGATCAGGATGATTTTGGCCTTCTCGATCCTCATCAGGTTATGGCGAATTGAGAACAACAGTAAAGTGTCCGGCGAATCTTTTCAGTTCATGCTCATGATGAACATTCCTGGATCTTTCTGGAAGCTTTTCCTGAAACATGTGATGAGAAAGGGGATGATGCTATGCTGGACTGGAAGGTTCCGGGATCAGGCCAGGGCCATTGCAGTGTGATGGATTGAGTCAATGGATATCATAAAGGAAAAAAAGATGGAAACAAGCACATTTCGGGCAGGCGCTATTGTATCCGCCGTTCTATGGTTTTGAATGTGGTTTTATAAATCTCCAGCTTCGTTTGGAATCATCTAAAAATAAGCCAGGGAAATTTAAGCACAAAAACAGTTATTATATGATCTGCCATAAAGGATCAATGAGTGAATTTGATGTGATTGTTGTCGGAGCCGGTCCTGCAGGAGCATCTGCCGCCATACGACTTGCTTCAAATAAGGTGAATGTACTTCTCGTTGACAGGGCGGATCCCCCTGGAAGCAAGAACGTTTCCGGAGGTGTTCTGTGGGGAGATTCACTTTCACAGGTAATACCTGACTGGGAAAAGAGTAACATGCTTGAAAGATATGTTGAAGCCAAGGGTGTTACTTTCCTCACAAAGGATTCAAAGATTTCAATAGATTTCCGCTCAAAGAAGTTTGGTGAATATAAGAGCGGATATACAGTCCTGAGGACAAAGTTCGATGCATGGCTTGCAAAGAAGGCAAAGGATGCAGGTGCAATGGTTGTATCAGGAGTTACCGTCGATAAGCTTGCCATGAAGGATGGAAAGGTTATAGGCGTAGAGCAGTCAGGAGAAACAATAACATCTGATTCCGTTATACTCGCTGAGGGTGCAAATTCAAGGGTAGCATATGATTCAGGAATCAAGAAGAAACCTGAAGATCAGAAGATTGCGCTTGGTGTAAAGGAGGTAATTAAGTTACCAGAAAAAACAATCACTGAAAGGTTCGGGCTGACATCCCCAAAGATGGGGTTTGCCTCTGAATATGTTCTCGGTTTTCTTGACGGGGGCGTGAAGGCTGGCGGGTTTCTTTACACAAACAGGGAATCCATATCCATAGGTGCAGTGATATCTATGGGGGACCTGAGAAAAAACAACCAGACATACTCTTTCAACGTGATTGAGCAGTTCAAGGATCATCCATTCATTGCACCCCTGATCCAGGATGGAAGGGTTGAGGAATACAGTGCCCATCTTGTGCCTGAAGGTGGGATGTCAGTGGATTCAGTGTATGGCAACGGATACATGATAGCAGGTGATACTGCCGGATTAACGTTCAGCAACGGCCTGGTACTCCAGGGGATGAACTATGCGGTTGTCTCAGGAATTCTGGCTGCTGATTCATTCATGGAAAGGAAGTCGAAGGGTGGTGACATGAACTTTGAGAATTACCAGAAGAATCTGGAAAATACTTTTGTCTTGAGAGACATGAACAATTTCAGGGGACTCGATCAGGTTACGTGGAGTGAATCAATTCACAGCACAATCCCAGCCATTGCAGAGGATGCAATGCTCAATATATTCTCAGAAAATGGAAATCCGAAGAAGCACTTATCCCAGATAGTGATTTCTTCAGCACTGAAGCAGAAGGATAAGAGAAAGGATCTTGCAGTGGATCTGTACAGAATGTTAAGGAGGATGTAAGAATGATAAAGATTGAAGACAGGCTCTCGTTATTGAACTATAAGATTGACAAGTCATATGAGCACATAACGATAAATCCCAGCATATGTGAAACATGCCCGGATCATTTCTGCACTTTTGCATGCCCGGCAAAGTGCTACACACTCATAGATGAAAAATTGAACTTCAAGTACGAGGACTGTGTGGAATGCGGGACATGCGATACCGCCTGTTCACACGGAAGCGTTGCATGGACAAACACCAAGGGTGGGCACGGAGTTAAATATAAGTTTGGATGATTAAAATGGCACTGGAAATAATTGTTATGATCAAGCAGGTACCTGACAGTTCTGAGGTTGTTATAGATCCTGTGACATTCACGTTGAACAGGGGTGCAGCGAGAAATGTCATAAATCCTGCAGATGAGAATGCGGTGGAACAGGCCCTGAAGATAAAGGATGCAAACAATGATACCCATATCACTGTAATTACAATGGGTCCTCCTTTTGCCGAGAGTGCACTTCTTGACTGCATGGCAAAGGGCGTTGACAGGGGGATACTTGTTACGGACAGGGCATTCGCAGGTGCAGATACGTATCCAACCGGTCTAACACTTGCTGCAACAATAACGAAGATAGGAAAGTTTGACATAATATTTGCCGGGGAGGAATCAACCGATTCATCAACAGGGCATGTCGGTCCTGGAGTTGCGGAATTCCTGGGGATAGAACAGGCTTCCTACACATCAAATTCATGGGTTGAGGACGGAAAGGTATTTGCGGAAAGGCAGCTTGAGGATGGAGTTGAAACGGTCAAGATGGAACCGCCATGTCTTATCACAGTTCTGACAAATTCAAACATACCGAGGAATGCAACCCTGAGAATGAAAATCGATGCAATGAAGAGAGGCATTGAGACATGGACACTTGCTGACATAAATCTGAAGCCTGAATGGGTGGGCCTTAAGGGATCACCAACCATTGTAAAATCAATGAAATCAATACAGGAGAAGAAGAGGGCAGGAAAGAAGTTCACTCCGGATCAGATGGATGAGTTCGTTGACGAGCTTATTTCAAAGGGCATTCTTAAATTCGGAGGTGATTAAATGGTAGGACTTATCAATGCAGAACCGCCAGCAAATCCGGACGAATACAAGAATGTGATGATTTTCCTCGAATCAAGGGATGGAAAGTTAAAGAAACCCGGACTTGAGATGATTTCAGTCGGGTCGTCAATTGCCCATAAGGTTAATGAAATTCTTATAGGCATTGTGTTTGGTGATAAGGTCGGGGACATGGTCAAGGAGGCCGGCGAGTATGGGTGTGATAGGGTAATAGGATATGAATCCCCAGATCTGAAAGATTTCAGGACAATTCCATATGCCACACTTCTCAGCGATCTGATCACTGAACTGAAGCCAAACATTCTATTGATCCCTGCAACAAGAAATGGAAGGGATCTTGCATCAAGGATCGCTGTGAGGTCAAGAACAGGAGTTACCGCGGACTGTACCGAGCTTGATATTGATCCAAACGGAAGAATACTCCAGGCAAGGAGGCCAACCTATGGAGAGAGTACACTTGCGGAAATTCTCTGCAAGAGGCACAGGCCACAGATGGCAACGGCAAGGCCGGGAATATTTGCAGTCCCTGAACGAAAATCAGACGCGAAATATGAGTCAGAGATCAGGAAGGCAAAGATAAAGAAGGAATATCTTAAGAAAGAAATCGTGGATTTCAAGCCAAAGACAACCGTGGACCTTACATCGGCGAAGTATATCGTAAGTGGAGGTCTTGGTCTGGGTAAGGCATCCGGTTTTAATCTCATCAAGCAGCTTGCGGATGAAATTGATGCCTATGTGGGCGCATCAAGGCCAACAGTGGATATGGGGTGGATAACCCGGGATCACCAGGTTGGTCAGACAGGGCAGTCCGTGAGGCCGCAACTGTATATTGCATGCGGAATATCAGGGAAGGCACAGCATCTCATGGGAATGAAGCTGAGTGAAAATATCATCTCAATAAATACCGATCCAAACGCTGAAATCAACAGCATTGCGGATTACATAATCACAGCCGATCTTTACGAGGTCATACCAAAACTCGTTGCGGCAATTGAGAAGAAAAAACCCCAAGAATCAGCGACTTCCACAAATGCAAAGACAACGAAGACAAAGAAAGTGAAAGCTGAGGAGTCCAAATCTGAAGATGCAAATTAACCCCTCCTTTAAAATATTGGCTCATCACACTTTTGTATGGGTTCAAGGATAAATCAGTAAGTTATCACACATGAAGTGTGTTGCATTTTTTTAGGTGTTTCCTGTTCATGTACCCGAAGGCCACCCTCTCTATCAAAGCAATCATTGCGTTTATTCCCCCTGCCCTTTCGTTTGTTATTCTGTGTATAAAATAGTTCATCATGCTTCCAAGGTGAACCTTCATCATCCTTGCAGCACCCTTCATTGCTTCTATGGATGAATAAATGATCCATGAATACCATCTCTCCCAGTATTTCATGGCTTCTTTCTGTTGGCAGATTCCACATGATACGTATGTTCTCCTTCATTGAATGTGCCTTTCCTGTGAGCAGATCTGAATCCTTCAGACAGTTGTATCTTTCGGGAAGGTTCTCTTCTGAATAATTTTTGAATTCCTTCTTAGAGGCTGTATATACTTCATGTTATCAGACATGTAATCTATCATTTCCATGGAAACAAATCCATGATCCATTACAATGATTGAACTGTGTAAATTGAATTCTTCAATTATCCTTTTTACAGTCTTCACATCCCTTATGGAACCTGGATATGTCTTCAATGCAACAGGTATCTTCCTGTCCTCTGAGAACAGCAATGAGAAATTGATCTGGTCAAGGAATATGTGATCCTTATTATAACCTCACTCTGCAAGATTTGTATTCTCTGAATATGAGAATATGGATGATAGATTATACAGATACACATTTCCGTCACTTATCAGTTTCCTGAAGAATTCATGCTGTGCCCTTGTATCGGATCTTATATCCCTAAGCTTCTGTGCAATGGTTGAATGTGACAGGGATGCATCAATTATATTTGACATATACAGCTTTGAGTATGCATCGTTTATGTACTTCAATGGTACATTCCTTATTA
>JAKARU010000004.1:0-1123 GCA_021819225.1 Thermoplasmata archaeon | reverse complement strand
TGCCATTATCTCATTTGCTGATTCAAAGTATTTCCTCAATGGTGCCTCTATGTCCCTGATTATGTCATATATGATCTTTGAATTACCATATCTGAATACTGTCCTCACATTTCTATTAACCTTCTTGATTATGCCGGATATCTTCCTTGGCCTCTTCTTTTCCCTGTCATATACACTGCTAACCTCATAAACATAATAATTCTTGCCTATCTTCTTGACCTCTACATTTTTTAAATCCTCCTTTTCCAGTATCTCTCTTATCCATTCTTCCATATATTACCCAATCGGTAATAATGGTACATTAACATTGCCCCATAGAATATGCAAGAATACTGGAGAAATAAATGGTGTGAGTAACTATTCCCTATAAATCAGTGAGTTAAGGTTTAAAAAAATCCTTCTTTTCTAAAAGTTTTAGTGAAGTGTCTGTTATTTTCACCGTCATCTTTCTGTTTATAATAACTGTTTCTACAAGATATGCTTCTTTAAGTAAACTTATCCTTCTTGAAATCGTAGATTTTGAAAGTGCTAATTTGTCAGATATTTCTCCGAGTAATAGCGGATTGTTTTCAATCAGCTTAAGAATGTTCAGGTTCTTCTTAGCATTTCTAAATAAATCCTTTGACTTCGAAATATCAACCATCGAGGTTTTATCATTCTCCCTGTTGTAGAAGACAACAGGTATATTGTGTGTAATCGAAAAGAATGTTAGGGATGAAATTGCAATTCCCGGACCTGCACTTACATTGATCCATTTTGGTTTTCCATTTTTTTCCAATAGAATTTCGAGATTGACAAGCACTTCAAAGAAGTTGAAAATATCATTCACTGATAAAAGCATACATTTAACATTATTGAATGCCAGTACATTTTTAACTGCATCTGCAGTTTCAAGAGATTTTGAATTGTTAGTTACTATGAGGATTAATTCATCTAGTGGGTTCCTTACACGAAGAAAAGGCTTTATTATTAGTTCTGGCTGAAATCCTGAAATTGCAATCGAATATCTCATAGAGGTTTATTTGTTTCATTTATTAAAGCATTTTTCTGCAACGTTGCATAGCTTATAAAACAATTGATGCAAAGCCTAAACTTATTTATACATATGAGAACATGAGTGTTA
>JAKARU010000090.1 GCA_021819225.1 Thermoplasmata archaeon | reverse complement strand
GAACAAGTACAGAGCCAAGTATGAGCATTACTATGCCAACAAGGGATGCATCAATCAGCTGGGCACCAAGAAGGCCAAGTACAATCATGATTATACCAACGGCAGTAAGAAGAATTGTTCCATGATAAAGATCGAGAAGGATAGCAAGGGAGCCCAGAGAAATGAACAGGCCATCAACCGTTGCGTTGCTGAAGAAGCTCATGAGCTGATCAAATATCGATTCTGTGATTATAGACCTGTTATACATTGAAAGGTTATTTGTAGATAGAAATGTGGTAAAATTAGACGAGATCCCATTTATCAGGCCTATCTGGTAAGCCTGCTCATAACTGAAAACCTGATCCTTGTATACCATTTCAGCAGCTGCTGTTACATTACGCCCATGTGCCTCCGCAAGGGCCATCATCAGGCCTGCCATCCCGTTCAGAGTATGATTCTCCTGCAGCGCACTTCCCCCTTCCACAATTGGCGTGGATGGCCCGATTTCCGATCCTGGACCCATCCATATCTGGTCAGTTGCCATGGCAATGTATGAACCTGCAGATGCACCGAGCGATTCAGGGAGGATATACGTATACACGGGCACGTGGGCTGCCTCTGTACTGTTTATGGCAGAAACTATCTGGATCATGCTGGTGAGAAGCCCGCCCGGAGTATTCATGCAGATCACGACTGCTGCAGTATTATTGTGGTTGAGACCGGAAAGGGCACCGGTTATCATGGCGGCAGATCCGGGATCGATCTCCTCATTTAACTGGATCACTACAAGCTGCTTGCTTGATGATGCAGATGTATAATAATAAACGTCATGAGGATTGTTACTCTGGCCTATCATCAGTGAAGTGCTAAGGAAAATTATAGCTATGAATAAGGTAATTATTCCAATCACCAGTTTTGCTTTTCCCATAGATTCAAATATGGAACACCATTATTTAACATATCCGAGCAGGCATTGTTATTTCCCATAATTTCAGTAAAAAACGTGATAAACTGTTTATCGTTCATGAACTCCTATGGAACATCCAGGATTTCGTGAAGATCACTGAGTGGCTTTTTCCCCTTGGTCGAAAAGATGCTTCCAGACTTAGGGCAGGATCGCGGATGTTACACCAAATATGTTTTGATTCATGCAGGTGTTGCGAGGTAATATCACTTAACATCGTTTTAACCATGAGAATAAACGTTCAAGATGCTGCAGATGAAGAATGCTGAAGCAGGATCTTGCTGCCCTGCCTTTTCCTAAATTTAGGCTTCATCTGTTGATTGCCTTGTGATATTTCATCTCAACAAGTATTGAATCTGCGATGGTGATGCCGAGCAGAATAATCGCAAGATAGCCAAATAGGGCGGCAGCAGGAGACTTCAAATCACGGGAGATCACAAAGATCGCAGTGACCAGGAAGAACGCTAAACCGATGCCAGCATTAACCCGGTATGCATTTCTCCTTTCCTTCAGCCATCTCAAATAATAAGGAATGTCACCCTTTTCCCTGATCTTCATATGACGACCCAGATGAAATTGAAATCATTATTTTAAGCTTTCCCTCCATTCCTCATGTGATTTGGCTGTCATGGAATGACAGTCATTGCATCATTCCATGTTAAGGCTTCAGGCTTTCTACTTCAACGTTCGGACCTGACCATTGAATTCAAAGTTCGAGTTCTGATATGGTCTACATGTGCGTTAATTCAGGAATAGCCGCATCAATAAGGGCAAAAATTTCATCCTAAGATGGAAAATCTTTTTAAAGAGACAAAATACCCTTAGGCATGAAGAAATTTTTTGTCGCTGATCTTGATGACAGAGTTCCCGGCGAAAAGCTGGTTCTCAATGGGTGGGCGCAGGATATAAGAATTCTGAAGAATGTTGGTTTTATAGTTTTGAGGGATCAGACAGGGCTTGTCCAGGTCACCGTGAAGAAGGATTCAGGGCCATTCTCAATGCTTGGCGATATAAGCAGGGAATCGGTCATAAGTGTAAGCGGAACAGTCCCGGAAAAGGTGCAGAGCAAGATAGGAAGGGAATTCATTGCTGAATCAATCTCCATTCTGAACATGGCAGAATCACCACTTCCCCTGGGAATAGTGGATGAGGTAGAGGTTGATTTTGATACCCGCTTTAACAACAGGTTCATGGATCTGAGAAAGACAGAACATTCAAGAATATTCAGGGCAAAGTCAGCAATTCTTTGGGGGATCAGGACATTCCTGATGTCACAGGGATTTACCGAGGTGCAGACACCCAAGATTGTATCTGCTGCAACTGAAGGAGGGGCAGACCTGTTCAGGGTCAGGTATTTTGAGAAGGATGCCTTTCTAAATCAGAGCCCACAGCTGTACAAGGAAATGCTTATTGCCTCTGGCGTGGAGAGAGTTTTTGAGGTTGGCCCCGCTTTCAGGGCTGAGGAGCATAACACTCCAAGGCATCTTAACGAATTTACTTCAATCGATATTGAGATGGCATTCGCCGATCATAATGATGCGATGCATATGCTTGAGAATGCAATAACCATGGGAATTTCAAATTTTCTTAAAACAGTCCCGGATGCAGAGAACTTTTCCATTGTAAAGAAGCCCCCGGAGACACCATTCCCGAGGATAACATATGAGGAATGCGTTTCAATTCTTTCTGGACATGGCATAAAAGTCGGGAAGGGAGAGGATCTGAACAATGAACAACTGAAGATAATAGGATCACGATTTGAAGGATTCTATTTCATCACTCACTGGCCAAAGGAAGTGAGGCCGTTCTATACGTCAGTTCTTGAAGACAGATCTGATTTTACAAAATCTTTTGATCTGCAATTCAGAGAGATAGAACTCACCTCAGGCGCACAGAGGGTTCATAATCCCCAGATATTGAAAAATAAGATAGAGGAAAAGGGCCTGGATAGCTCGAATTTTGAATTTTACCTGAAAACTTTCAGATATGGGATGCCCCCTCACGCAGGATGGGGGCTTGGTCTTGAACGACTCACACAGGTTATCCTGAACCTGCCCAACGTCAGGGAAGCATCACTGTTTCCTAGAGATAGAACCAGGGTTTTTCCCTGAGCTCTTTCTTTTTCTGTCATCCCCGTACACGAGCCTGTCCATTTCATCTATGTCCGACGCTTCCAGTTCTTCAAGGTCATCAAGGTTCTTTTTCTTTACCATTTCAAAGACCCAATGATATTAAACAAATCAAAGATAAAAATATTTTCTTCCGAATTCCGATCTTTTATATTTTCATTTCCCGGTTCATCAGTTGCGTGGCACTATTCCTGAATTGAGGATTGCAGCAGGTGCTGCATATTTACATAGAAAGAGTCAGTAAATTCCAGAGTCCCTACCTGAAAAAAGTGAATTTCGCATAGTCGTTATCTGTCTTGAATATGCCAAGCCTCACACCTGAATCTATCCAGCCATATGAATAATTCAGCGCAGAGAGTGCATTTATCAGGTCTCCTTTCTGCCTGAAATACTGGGCATCCTCAAAATATGCCTTTATCATCATCAGGGAATCCCTTGCATATATGTAAAGGACAGAATTTTCTGGAACTGCAATCGCAACCTGGTCGAGTGCACGCTTTTCCAGTTCAATATATTTCTCCACTCTCGCCTCGAGAGAACTTTCCATGATTTTACCTGTATGTGGAATAATCATTCAGGAGATTCCAGATCTGTTTCTGCATTTTTTCGTCTATTAATCCTTCCTCTCCCTTCTTTGCAAGAAATGTCTTTGCCTCATTGAGTCCCTGCCGGGAAGCGGCAGCATAAATCCCACCGGCTATGGAACCCCGGATACTGTCCGGGAGATCCTCAATCGCCCGGGATAGCATGAAATTGAACTCCTCACTTTTTCGCATGTCAAGCTTCTTCACTTTCTTTGGAACTGGTTGCCTCTTGTCCTCCTTTGATCTGAACGGCTTCTTCCCCTTGTAATTACTTCTTCTATTATCCATTTTCAATAGAATATGCCACACTATGTTTTAAATTTTATCAAACGCCTTCCTTCTTACATTGATGAGAGTTGAAATATGCCACATGTGAGGGGAATATGATTTCACCATGTGAGAATCGATTACGCCTGCAGAGTATCCAAGATGTGAGCATTTTCTCATTATCTCATAATCCGCCCGGGATATGGAATCAGAAGGCTCAAGATGATGAAGTATTATGCTGCACTGATCAGCTGCATGACTCAATGCATGTGGGAGGTAATTCAGGCTCTTGAAATTCCCCATTATTATGGTGTCGAATTTCCCCCCGGTTGAAATGTCCCTGCAATCCCTGTTTTCTAATATGAGTTCAAATTTGAACCCTGATGCCTCGTAGGATTTTTTCAGGTAGCCCAGTGCATCATTATTGATATCCACACATGTCATGGTCTCCAGGGTAAATTTCCTCCCAAGCGGCAATGAAAAATATCCTATTCCACTGAACATGTCCAGGACCCTGCGTGGATTTTTCAGTTCAGGATAGGGAATTCCCCTCTCTACAATGTTGCCCTTGCTGAGCATTACCGACATGGGATTCAGGATAAAATTAACACCGTTTTCCCTGTATGATGTTTCGTGTGCATTGCCGTATATTAGCCTGATTTCAGGCTTTCTTGACTCACCACCAATCTTTCCCTGAATCTCATATATCTGCCCGATTTCAATCTCACTACATATCGCCTCGCAGACCTTCTCGGAAATGCCTGATCCAGCATTGAATATAAGTGCATCCCCAATTCGCTGCCACCCTATCCTTCTACCTCTTCCGCCAAGAATCATTTCGAGTATGTCCCTGATGCCTTCATTATTTCTCTCCTCGAACTCGAATTCTCCCTGCATCTCCCTGAGATGTGGAATCTCACGGTCAAGTGGAAAGTAAACATAACCAGAGTCACTGAACGGC
>JAKARU010000003.1 GCA_021819225.1 Thermoplasmata archaeon | reverse complement strand
ATTTCCAACATCATATGCTATTACGTCAACCCTGTTTTTATCATCAATCTGATATCCTGTCTTTATGCTCTCGATCTCCTTTGCCTTGAATATGAGCCAGTTTGAGCAGATCATTGTGAATGTCCTTTCACTCTCCTCTTCATTAGGTTTCAGGAATATTTTTTCAAGTTCCTTCAGCATACGATCGCTCATTCCATCAAACAGCTGAATACCCTTGCCTGTTGGGGGTTTTTCTCCAAGGTTCTCAGCGAGCTCGTTAAGAAGTATCCTGTGAATCCTGTGTTTTTGGAGTTCTACTATCACTTTCTCCCTCACATAATTGTCTCCCTCTTTCTGGGCACTTCCTGTTACCTTGTGTTTATTTTTTTCAGGATTCGTTGTTTCTTTAAGGTATTTCTCCAGTTTATTATCAGGTATCTTCTCCATCATGGTTTTTATCAGTTCCTGCTTCTTGATCTTCTTGGGAATATCTTCCAAACCCTCGATTTTGCATATTTCCATCAGTTTAGAAACCGTAAGAGACCCGAGTCCTTCTTCGCTTGACACTATTTTTTATTACAGAATTGTTAATAAGGATTATTGTACATTACGAAAAATTATAATATCTCAAAGGGGCCAGAATTGATTTCTCCATTTAAAAGCGAACCTCTTATTAGGGTGTATATATTTTTAATAGCGTGGTGAATGAACAATTCAATCAGAATAAGATAACCGATCATATGGCAAATGAGAGGACTTACCTGGCCTGGGTGAGGACGGGAATAGCAATTATCGCTCTTGGATTTGTCGTTGCGAAATTTGGAATCATCATCAAGGAACTGGTTCCTGGCGCTCCTGAAACGTCCTACCACCTTTCAACAGACGTCGGAGTATTCCTGGTGGTTTCAGGGGGTTTCCTTCAGGTCATGGCAATGCGATCATTCATTCTGAATAAGAACAGCATCGAGAAAGAGACATTCCGTCCACGATCCGGTGCTGAATTGCTCACAGGTGCTCTCATCCTTATCATGGCAGGTCTTATAGTGGCATATATGCTATTGACTCTATGATAAATTGTCGAAAGCCAAACCTTTTGATAGAATATAATTCAAATTATCGGATAGAATATTGAGACAAAATTGCAGGCATGGAGATTCCTGTAATGACAGCACAAAATCAGGAGTTTTCAATATGCAATCTGGGAAATTCACTCTCGAAAATTAACATACTATGTCATATAGTATCGCAATTTCGAATAAATTTAAATAATGAAATTCAGTCGAAACGTCTATGAATATTAAAGAAAAAAAGAAGATCGTTATGGCACTGACCGCAGCGATCATCATGGTTCTTTCTTCCATGATGGTTATTGCGGTTTCTGCCAATGGCAACAGTTCTAATGGCGGCATTTTTGCATCGCCACAGACGTCAAATAGTACAGCGAATTCGTCCCTTTACCTGTCTCCAGGTCCAACACCGGCATTCACTGACAATTTCAACCCGTTCAATGTATGGAGCACTCCTGCTGGAATAATGGGTTTCATATATGAACCACTTTTCCAGATAAACACTTACAATGGCACCCTCCTGCCATGGCTGGCAACTTCCTATCATTTCCTGAATGGTGGAAGAAATCTAACAATAGATCTCAGGCACAATGTCACATTCTCCAATGGAGAACAGTTCAACGCGTCGAGTGTTGTTTTTACATTCAATGTTGAGAAAAAGGATTATGATGAATGGGGAACAGTGAGCAACATCTCAGCAATAAACAATTATGAAGTGGAATTCAATTTCACACAGCCGCAGACTCAGTATCTATTCTACATTGGCTCGACATTCATAATGCCAAAGAATCTCTGGCAGAATGTGAGTAACCCTGCAAGCAAGCAGGTTACAGATCCAGTGGGGACAGGTCCATACATGATGCAGTCATTCTCCCCTCAGAAGATTGTTCTGGTCAAGAATCCGCATTACTGGCAGCCAAATGAACCGAAAATCGACCACGTTGTCTATGTAGATTATACGAGCAACAGTGCGCTTTCTCTCGCGCTTGCAGAAGGAAAAGTACAGTGGGCGTCCGTGTTCGAACCAAACGTAACACAGCTATTCGTAGCAAACAACCCTGAGCATAATAAGTACTGGTACCCTCCAGGACAGCCTGTAACACTTCTACTCAACAATATGATATATCCGTTGAACCTGAGCTATTTCAGGCAGGCTATCAGCCTGGCAATAAACAGGACTGCAATCATGAACATCGGTGAGTACGGATATGAAACACCTGCGAATGCTGCAAATATACTGCAGCAACAGATGTCCTATCTCAACTCAACAAATACCAAGCTGGCAAACCAGCTGGCAACATTCAATCAAACCGCCGCACTGAAACTCCTTGAATCACATGGCTTTACCCTTAAATCAGGGCAGCTATATTCACCAAACGGTGTTGCAGTGCCAAATCTCAACCTGATGTCCATAGCGGGATATTCAGACTGGGACACTGATATAACCATCATTGCGTCTGACCTCAAGCAGATAGGGATATCCGTCACCACAACAACACCAACTCAGTCGGTTGTAAGCGGTGACGTCACCGACGGTAATTATACAATGGCACTGGATACCGACACTGGCATCGGTCCAAACCCGTGGTATGATTACAGTGGAATACAGGGTCCAGTCGTTCCAATAAAGACTAACGCCTACATCAACCCCGAGAGATGGAATGTGCCTTCACAGTTTGAGCAGTACTATAATAACTTCCCATCAGCAATCACAAACAGTACCCAGGAGGCAGATATAAACGGCATGGCATCCATAATGTTGCAACAGATGCCTATAATACCTCTTGTCTATTCTGCTGACTGGTATGAATACGTCAACACAACCATCGGTGGATGGCCAAATGCAGCCCATCCTTACTGGATACCAATGCCATGGTACCCTGGACCAAGTGAGGTTGTAGTGTTACATTTATATGTGAAGAGTAATGCTCCTAACAACACCGGTTTAAGCAATGCCGACTACTACATCATAGCAGCAGTCGTGGTAGTTGTAATAGCTGCAGTGGCAGCATTCGGATGGGTGAGATCAAAGAAGATGAAGACAAAGGAATGATGAAGGTAGGTATGTTTGAAAATTCCAATAAAATATATTATCAATAAAATTTTTCTTTTTATTATAGTTTTATTTGGAGCCATAACACTAAATTTTGTTCTTCCCAGATTGATACCGGGAAATCCGGCTGAGACTATATACGAGGACGTTGTCAAAGCTTCAGGTGGCTCAGTTAACGTAGCATATCTTCATCAGCTGGAAGCAGAATATGGGCTGTCTCATGCTCCAATATACGACCAGTATTTGACCTATATTAACGATCTCTTCCATGGGAATCTTGGTGTTTCAATAACATATTATCCAGTTTCAGTTTCCACGATTCTTGCACAGGCACTTCCATGGACACTATTCCTTGTAATTACCTCGATCTCCATCTCATTCTTCATAGGAAATCGAATGGGAAGATATGGAGGTATAAACAGGAACACGTGGAAGGATCTTACCGTGGATATATTCAGCATGTTCATGGCATCTTTTCCAGCTTTTGTGATGGCCTTCATCATTCTTGATATTTTCGCTGTCAATGGAAAGATGTTTCCTCTTGGTGGGGCGTACAGTTCAAGCCTTAACGAAAGTTTCTCTGTTCCGTTCATAATTTCAGTGCTCTATCACGCATTCCTGCCTGTCCTGACAATTGTTCTGACATCTCTTGGGGGATGGACTCTTGGAATGAGGAATAATATTATCCCCAATCTTAACAGCGATTTCATAAATTACTCCGAGAATCTTGGAATGAAAGATTACCAGCTGAAGAGTATTGCGTACAGGAATGCCATACTCCCGAATCTGACAGGTTTCTCCATGTCAATAGGTCTCTCCATGAGCGGGGTGATTATTGAGGAATCCATATTTTCATATCCAGGTGTTGGAATGTATATGATTACTGCAATCGACAATCTGGACTATCCGTTGATGCAGGGGATCTTTCTTATGGTTATAATTGCAGTGCTTGTTGGTAATTTTATCGTCGATCTTCTGTATGGCTTTCTCGATCCAAGAATAAGACAGGAGAGTGGATAGAATGAATAATGTGAACGAAACTGGCGTAATGGAAAGATCCGGTATCCTGTCAATTTTGAGGGGGATGGCTGTCAAGATCAAATCCTCATTGGGGATTCTGTTCCAGAATGGAAAATCTACATTAGGATTCTTCATTCTCCTTGCCATAGGCATTTTTGCCATTTCAGGATTATTCCTTACCCCATACAATCCAAATGCCTACATTTTCAGGAAGTCGTTGCCTCCAAATTCAGTGAATATACTTGGAACGACTGGATACGGGCAGGACGTGTTCTCACAGCTTTTTGCAGGTGCCGCGCCGACTCTGATGATAGGTTTTGCTGTGGGGATTATCGGGACACTCATTTCAGTATTCGTTGGAGTACTTTCCGGTTTTGCATCCAAGCGCCTCAATGATCTGATAAATTCTATAGTCAACATATTTCTGGTTGTGCCCGGTGTTCTGCTTATAATGTTATTTGGGACATATTTCCTTGGCCTCAAGCAGAACCTTGGATATCTTCCAACCGTTCTTATTCTCATAATCACGGGATGGGCCTTCGGTGCAAGAACATTCAGGTCTGTCACATTATCAGTCTCAAAGAGGGATTATATCCTCTCCTCGATCCTGATAGGGGAATCAAGAATCAGCATAATATTCAGGCAGATCATTAAGGCGATCATGCCTGTTATTGTATCCAACTTCTTCTTCACTGCTATGTATGGCGTGATGGGTCTCACGTTTGTTGAGTACCTTGGGGTTGGAAATCTGAGCCAGGTTAACTGGGGAACCATGCTTTACTGGGCAATCAATGATGAGGCCTATCTGACGGGTCAGTGGTGGTGGATACTTCCTCCGAGCCTGATGATATCGGCACTGATGTTCTCGTTCATACTGCTAAACTTTGGGCTGGACGAGATTGCAAATCCATCTCTCAGGATGTATAACAAAAAGAAGAGGAAGGTGAAAGATGCAGCAAATTCTGAGAACTGAGGGAATCGGGAAACAGTTCCTCATAAGGAAGGGCCTTGTTTCCGGGAATATCCTCCAGGCGTTAGATGACGTGAACATTTATCTCAATGAGAGGGAGATCCTTGCCCTTGTCGGGGCAAGCGGCAGTGGGAAGAGTACCCTGGCAAGACTTCTGGTCCTCCTTTACAGGCCGACATCCGGGAAAATATATTTCATGGATGAGGATGTTACACGGTATAAGGGAAGGAAGTTGAAAAAGTACAGGTCAGAAATTCAGATGGTATTCCAGGATCCATATGCATCTCTCGATCCATATCACACTGTGGACTGGCATATAAGACGGCCGCTGATACTGAGTCATTTCAGGGGTAACATTGATGAAAGGATTGACGAACTTCTGGATATGGTCCGCCTTAATCCGCCATCCTATTTCAGGGAGAAATTTCCACATCAGATATCCGGTGGACAGAGACAGAGAGTCTACCTGGCAAGGGCACTTGCTGTAAACCCAAAAGTACTCATTGCAGACGAGCCAGTGTCAATGCTTGATGTCTCATTGAGGATAGAGGTGCTTGACCTTCTCAGTTCAATCAGGGATCAACTGGGAATCGGTGTAATATATATCACGCATGATCTCAATACCGTGAGCGTGATATCCGACAGGATCTATGTACTGCACAATGGAAAGATCGTGGAGGAGGGGAACACCCCGGATTTGATAAAGAATCCATCGGATCCCTACACCCGTGCTCTTATTGATGCCGCACCGGATCCTTACAAGAGATTATAGGGGAGAACATGACAGGAAATTCCATAATGAGCATAAGAAATTTATCGGTAGGCTATAATTCTGAGGGAGGTTTCACCAGGATAATCAACAATCTAAATCTCGAGGTCAATGCAGGGAGGATACTCGGAATTGCAGGCGAATCTGGATCGGGAAAAAGTACACTTGCTCAGGCAATTTACAGATCGCTTAAATATCCGGGCGAAATTGAATCAGGCGAGGTTATATTTGATGGCAGGGATCTTCTCAAGATGGAACTGCCTGATCTTAGAAAACTCAGGGCAGTACATCTCTCCTTTGTTCCCCAGGCGGCTATGAACGCGTTGAATCCGGTTAAGAAGATACTGTACCAGTTCTTTGATGTGCTGATTGCCCATGGAAAGGATCCTGAGGAAAATATGGAAAGAATCCAGGAAGCCGTGAGGATGGTAAGGCTTGATGAATCTATTCTCTACAGTTTTCCTCATGAGTTAAGTGGAGGAATGAAGCAGAGAACGGTCATAGCAATGTCTCTTCTTCTTTCCCCAAAACTGGTAATTCTGGATGAACCCACCACGGGGCTTGATGTACTTGTGGAGCACGACATACTTAAGGATATCCGTGAGATACAGAGAAAGACAAAGATATCGATGATATTCATAACACATGATCTCTCAATTCTCTATGAAATGTCTGATGATATTGGAATGCTTTATGCCGGTGAGCTTGTGGAGAAAGGGAAGTATAATGAGTTCCTTGAAAACCCCATGCATCCATATACCTATCTTCTCACGAGAAGCATCCCAAGGATCGGGATAAGAAGGGAAAATATAATCAAGCTGAAAGGTACACCGACAAACTTTGATCCCGACAACCATGGGTGCCAGTTTATCAGCAGGTGCCCGTTCAGTGAATCTTATTGCTCCGAGTCCCATCCAGAGCTTATAGAGTCCGACGAGGAGGATCATTATTACAGGTGTGTCAATTTTCCAGCATGGAAACGTAAAGCTGGAATAACAAAATAACTTATAAGGTATATTAGATATATGGTATATAGAGATGGAAGAAGATATATTCGAAGGTCTGTCCAAATTTGGTCTTTCTTCTTACGAGATCAAGATCTATGAGAGTCTTGTACTGAAGGGTCCAATGTCCTCCACTGAAATAGTGAAGAGCACTGGAGTACCTCAGCCAAGGGTCTATGATCTCTTCACCTCACTGTCAAATAAGGGCTTCATAGAACAGAGCCTGGGAAAAAAGACGCTTTATAAGGCCATACCGATCTCAACAATAATGCGAAGGCAGCGAGAATGGCTTGAATCATACTCGACCAATCTCGAGAGGTATGTCCAGAAAAGGATGATGTATTCAGAAAATTACAAATCATTTCTTTCCGTTGTTGAGAAGGATGAAAAAATAACGGAAAAGATAATCAACATGATAAGCGAGACCTCTACAGAATTAATTCTCTCAGTAAAGTATGAAAGGCTTGCCTCAATAATTGATGAGTTAAGGAAGGCCCTGGAAAGAGGAATAACAGTACTTCTTCTCGTTTACGTGATAAGCCAGAAGGAGATAAAAACACTGAGTTTTGATGGGAAGGTCCTTCTCAGATTTTCTCCCGGCAAGGGAAATGAGATGACAATCTCTGACAGGAAATCGTGCCTGGTAACAGTTCAGGGTGATGAGGGTTCAAAGGATTATGGAATCTATCTTGAGGAGGATGACCTGATTCATGTGATGTCGTATTACTTCAACCAGTCACTTTGGCATGAGGGAAAGATACTCAGGAACTTTGATCCATCAATAGCGTGGGAATTCTGTAATGTGTGGGTTACGTGTGATGCTATAGACTGCTTCAGTAAGGCCGGATATTCTGTTGAGGCCACTGTGGAAGGGTTCTTCCATGAGGATAGGAGGCACATAAAAGGCATGGTTGAAAGAACTGAACGCATTCCATTCGTCAGAAATACTTTCTACGTAAAAACTGAAGATGAAAAGATATATTCAGTTGGCGGAAAGACTGCATCACTCGAGGATATCAAGATGACCAGTGTGAAGCTGAGGCCATTCAAGGCTTAGATCCAGTTTTTATATGTTCTTGTTCCATGGGATTATGCTATATCCGGTAGTAAAAATGGTTGGATTAATTATAAATAATTCGCGTTCAATTCCTGCTAATGTTTCCAGAAGGTTTTAAGTTCGGCTTTTCCGAAGCGGGGTTCCAGTTTGAAATGGGCCTTTCAGATATCGATTCAAATTCGGACTGGTATATTTGGTCGCACGATCCAAGAAATATTGAAAAACATTATGTATCGGGGGATTTTCCGGAGAACGGTCCCGCCTATTGGGACATGTTCAGAAAAGATCATGACTATGCACAGTTCATCGGAATGAATTCAGCCAGAATCGGCATAGAATGGTCAAGAATATTCCCCGAATCCACTGAGGATATTCAGGTTGAAATCGTAAGGGATGGGGATGCGATCACTGCGATTACAGTACCTGAAGCCGCTATGAAGAAACTTGAGGAGCGATCAAACAGAGAAAGTATAAGGCATTACATGGAAATTTTCAGCGATCTGAAGAAGCGTGGTTTCTACGTAGTTATAAATCTCTATCACTGGACAGTACCGAGATGGCTCAATGATCCATCAGGTAATTCTGGAAAGGAGAAGGAATGGGCAATAGGTGGCTGTTTTGACGACAGGATCACGGTCGAGTTTGCAAAATATGCAGCCTTTATTGGAAACACATTTAACTCATTCGCTGACAGGTGGTCAACAATGAATGAGCCGAACATGGTTTTCCAGGGGTGTAGCAGAGATTTTTCACGTGGAGGTTTCTCCAGGCGAAAGAGGAATTTTGCACAGGCACATGCAAGGGCCTATGATGCTTTGAAGCAGTACTCAACAAAAGATGTTGGAATCATATATGCAAATGGTGATTTCCAGCCACTGGATGGAACTGACGTGGAATTGAAGGACATGGTTGAATTCCAGATGCGCTATTCATTCTTTGATGCAATAGTGAAGGGGGACCTCCGCTGGTACAATGACGACATTAAGGACGATACAAGGTTCTCAAGTAATCCAGAAACAAGGAATGACATGAAGGGCCATCTTGACTGGATAGGAGTGAATTATTACAGCAGGGATGTTGTTGAACGGAGTTCAGATCCCAGTGGATGGAGGATAGTCCTTGGCTTCGGTCATGCTACAGGAGAAGGCGTGAAATCAAGGGACGGTAGGTCAACCAGCGATACTGGATGGGAGATATATCCAGAAGGAATCTACAATGTATTGATGTCATATCATAACAGGTACCATATGCCGATGATGATAACTGAAAATGGAATGGCCGATGCAATCGATCAATACAGGCCAAAGTATGTTGTTTCGCATCTTTATAATGTAGAGAGGGCAATCGCAGATGGTGCAAATGTGCAGGGTTATTTCCACTGGGCACTTACTGACAACTATGAATGGGGAAACGGCTTCTCGAAGCGCTTCGGCCTGATAGGTGTAGATCTTAAGACAAAGGAGAGAGAGTTGAGGCCAAGTTCTCTTGTGATGAAGCACATCATTGAAAACCGGGGGGTACCGAAAGACATGATGTGGATTACAGGGCTCAAGATATAGATCAGCGCCTCAAAACTGGGTTATGGACTTCATCTCCAGCATACCAATTTAAAATGAGATGTTTTACATTTGTTCATGAGGATATTTTCTGCCAGATCAGGTATTTTTCTGTGTGTTCTTTCTTTAGGATTATATACTCATTTTGCTTTTATGGATCATGTCGTACTCAACAGGAGAAGGAATTATACTCAGAGTAGCAGAAGCTAATGCCACTGATCCTGGTATGTCACGAGTCAGGCTTGACGAAGAATCAAGGATTTCACTCGGAGTCGAGATTGGAGACGTGGTTGAGATCGAAAAGAATCCAAAGAAGACTGTTGGTAGAGTTTTCAGGGCGAGACCTGAGGATGAAAACAAGCAGATCGTGAGAATCGACAGTGTTATGAGGAATAATTGCGGATGTTCAATAGGGGACAAGGTAAAGGTCAGGAGAGTGAAGGTAGAGGTTGCGAGCAGGGTTGTTCTTGCCCCAATAATAAGGAAGGAGCAGAAGCTTAAATTTGGGGAGGGTATTGATGATTTCGTCCAGAAGACGCTTCTCAGGAGGCCAATGATAGAGCAGGATAATATAAGTGTCCCTGGCCTGACACTAGCAGGGCATTCAGGACTTCTGTTCAAGGTAGTAAAAACAGTGCCATCAAAGGTTCCCGTGGAGATTGGAGAAACAACAAGAATTGAAATCAAGGAGGACGCAGCCTCTGAGCTCCTTGAGGATGTTTCAAGAATAAGTTATGAGGATATCGGTGGATTGAGTGACCAGCTCAGCAAAGTGAGGGAAATTATAGAACTCCCGCTGAAGCATCCCGAGCTATTTGAAAGACTCGGGATAAGACCTCCAAAGGGCGTATTACTGTACGGTCCGCCGGGTACCGGTAAAACACTTATCGCAAGAGCCGTGGCTAACGAATCCGGCGCAAATTTCTTCCCGATAAATGGGCCGGAAATAATGAGCAAATACTATGGCCAGAGTGAGCAGAAACTGAGGGAAATATTTACGAATGCAGAGGACAAGGAGCCTTCCATAATATTCATAGATGAGATTGACTCAATAGCACCAAAGAGGGAGGAGGTTCAGGGTGAGGTTGAAAGACGTGTAGTTGCACAGCTTCTTACACTCATGGACGGGCTCAAGGAGAGGGGACACGTAATCGTGATCGGAGCAACCAACCGTATAGATGCAGTGGATCCAGCCCTAAGGAGGCCCGGACGGTTTGACAGGGAGATCAACATAGGTGTCCCAGATAAGAAGGGAAGGAAGGAGATCCTTTCCATACATACAAGGGCCATGCCATTCAGCATGGAGGAGGAAGAAAGGGCCAAATTCATAGATGAAATCGCAGACCTGACATATGGTTTTGTAGGGGCTGACCTGGCGGCATTGGCCAGGGAGTCAGCCATGAATGCCCTGAGGAGATATCTCCCCGACATCGATCTCGACAAGCCAATCCCCACTGAAATACTTGAGAGGATGGAGGTTAACGCCGATGATTTCCGCGAGGCGCTGAAGACAATTGAACCCAGCTCCCTGCGGGAAGTCATGGCCGAGATACCCGACATTCACTGGAACGACATAGGCGGCATGGAAAATGTCAAGAGTGAACTGAGGGAAAGCGTTGAGCTCCCTCTCCTGAAGCCGGAGGTATTCAAGAAGCTTGGAATTCGTGCGCCAAAAGGATTCCTGTTATACGGTCCTCCGGGTGTCGGGAAAACACTTCTTGCCAAGGCTGTGGCAAACGAGAGCAATGCCAACTTCATCTCGGTCAAAGGACCAGAAGTACTGAGCAAATGGGTTGGGGAAAGTGAGAAGGCCGTGAGGGAGATTTTCAAGAAGGCAAAACAGGTCGCCCCGTCCATAGTTTTTCTTGACGAAATTGATTCTATTGCACCTAGACGTGGTGGCGGCAGCGATTCAGGGGTTACAGAGAGAATAGTTAACCAGCTGCTTACCTCCATGGACGGAGTTGAGGTTCTACAGGGTGTTGTTGTGATAGGTGCAACAAACAGGCCGGACATACTTGACACTGCCCTTATTAGGGCGGGAAGGTTTGACAAGATGATATACATTCCCCCGCCTGACAGGGATGCCAGGCTTCTCATCCTCAAGGTTCATACAAAGAACATGCCTCTTGGCCCGGATGTCAATCTTGAAAAGATCGCTGATCAGACAGACGGGTATGTTGGTGCAGATCTTGAGAATCTCTGCAGGGAGGCAGGGATGATGGCATACCGCGCTGACCCTGACGCGACCAACGTAACACAGGCAAACTTCAGTGACGCCATGAAAACAATCAAGCCATCAGTGGATGACGAGGTCATCAAATTCTACGAAAATCTCTCCAAGAACATGGGAAAAAGTGTCAGGGAGAGGAGAAAACAGGTAGAGGAAACTGGCCTCTACAATTAAATTTTTATTGTAATATGCACTGATTGAAATATGAAATTGAGACTCAGGAAGGTTGTGGGCACTCAGATCGGGACCAGTGACGGCACTATTGTCGGGACGATTGACGATTTTATATTTGATCAGCGAACAGGCAAGATCCAGAGTATCCTGGCAATTCCACGCGATCAGAGATTTGTCTCACTGAAGAAGGATGAGAGTGGCAGGTATATAATACCGTTCGACCTGATAGTTGCAGGAAAGGATTATCTCGTGCTTGACGTGACAAAATTAAAAATGTTACGATGATCTTGCTTCTTTCTGCGGCACATACCTGAGTATTCCAACAACACCACCAAAGGCCTTCTTGAGGAGTTTTCCCTCATCGCTCTCCTCTCCTATCATTTCCACAGTTGCGCCAGAATCCTCCGCCATTTTATAAAGAGTCTTGACAAAGTCATCCTCATGATCCAGTTCCATCGCAGAACCACAGGCCGGGCATGTGTTATCCTCCGGCCTTGAGTTGAAGACCTCTTCATGGCCACATGCTGGACATTTATAGTAGTATTTTGTTCGTCGTATCCCATCCGATATCAGGAGGATATCGACAGCCTTCATCTGAAGGGCATGATTAACCTCAGCCTCACCATAAACTGCGAGCCCCTCATCACCCTTCCTTACTTCCCTCATGAATCTGTTGACCAGGTCCTTTTCCCTCGCAATTTCAAGATCCTTCATCGATTCGGCAGCCTTCTCCACAAGTTCCCTTAATCCAGATTCATCTGTATAACCGACATCATAAAGATCAATCACCTTCCTCGTAATATCATTGAACATATACCCATTCTCAAAGAAGAAGTTCTTTGTTGATCCCGGGCCACCTATGAATATTCCCTTCATGTCCCTGATTATTGGCATGAAGGTATTGTTCACAATTTCCCCCATCTTCTTGAAATAATCATTTGCCGCTATCTCGATAAGTCGTTCGTACCTTCTGGAAGACTGTCCCCCCTGGTGATGCTTGCTAGGCACAAGAGACTGTTCATTCGTTACGGCAACGATGTTAGTTCCATTCAGGAAGCCTATGGTTGCTTCCTTCCTGTCAATGACTATGAGTCCATATACATCTTTCGCCTTCAACTGCACAAGAAGAGGCTCTGTGTAAAACTGTGAATCGCATTTGTATATGAATGTCTGGATTGGCTCGGGTGGCTCAATGATTTCACTGAACATTTCAGTCTGATCCCCTCGCTTTTGAACATGCCCCACAAAGAAGACCAGTCCTGTTTCTGGCGGTGACTTATAATATTTAAGCTTTGACATGATAGACTCAATTGCAGAAAGCACATTCTTCCTGGTGGATTTCGACTTAATGTTGGCAGAAGTGGAGTATTCTTCCCTCAGGTATTGAACAACATCCCATATCTGCTTGTCCGGAGGAATATATAAAGAAATCAGCTCTGTACCACGTCCCTTCAAATTTGAAAGCTCCTCCATCGCTTTCTTGAACTCATATCTCCTGAGCTGTTTCTCGTCATTTGTCATAACTTAGAAAATTTATAATACTATATAACTTTGATGAATCGATTTCATGAGGGAATTTATAATATCTCTAGGAGGTTCCATGGTGAACCCGGAACATATAGACTTTGAATTCATTAACAGGTTCGTCGGAATAATGCGGCAGGTCCAGAAAGATCGTTATGGTGTTGTTGTAGGTGGGGGGATTACCGCAAGGAACTATGTAAATGCAATGAAGAAGTACACTTCCAATGATTTCTTTATGGATGAGATCGGCATCAGGGCAACAAGGATGAATGCCATGCTTCTCGCCTCTGCCATGGGAAATAAGCAGGAGTGGATACCGGAGTCTGTTGTTGAGGGACTCACTGAACTGAACAGACGTGGAACCGTGGTCATGGGTGGTACCGTCCCGGGACACACAACAGATACAGTTTCAATGCTTCTGGCAGAATCCGCGGGAATTAAGGACGTGATCAATATTACATCAGTGGATGCGGTATATAGCGAGGATCCGAGAAAGAATCCAAATGCAATTCGATTTGATCGCCTGGACTACGACGAGGCCTTCCGTATCTCACTTGCAAGTTATACAGGTGCAGGGAGCAACCAGTTCATGGATTCAGTCTCACTCCTGATTGGAAAGCGAGCAGGAATAAACCTCCACATAATATCTGGAAAGGATTTCGACAACATGGAAAAATGCATCTCAGGAAAAAAATATGTTGGAACCCTCGTAACCGGGGATTAACCTATTATTTTGTCAGCAAAAGTTTTTTCTGGATCCACAATTGTGAAGCCCGCATCCGTTGATATTACCTGTTCTGAAGGTGTAATATCCAGATAGTTGGGTACATTCCTGTTGATCCTCTTTGTAAACGGTTCTATGGCAGTGTTCTGGTAGAATATTCCTGTTGGGATCTTCTCTCCCCATTCCTGTGCCTTCAGCATTGCCCTTGAAAACTTCTCGTCTGCGTGGGAAATGTTCTCCGTGCTCACAACTGGATCCCATTCCTTATCATCTTCAAGCTTGTAGACTCTCTCCTTGTACCACTCCATTGTATTGATGTTGTTGTATGTGGGGCATGGCTGGAGAATATCAATCACAGCAGAGCCTGGATGATTTATGGCCTTCTTGATTATATCTTTCAGTTGCTTCATATCAAACGAAAATCCCCTTGCAACAAAACTGTACCCAGAAGAAAGTGCCAGGGCAATTGGGTTAAGTCTCGTGAATATGTTGGGTTTTGTAAGGCTCTTCGTCTGCTCACCAAGTGGCATTGTAGGTGCAGCCTGTCCCTTTGTCAGGCCATAAACCTCATTGTCATAAATCATTACTGTAATCCCTGTGTTCCTCCTTCCTTCGGCAACGAGATGTCCCGCTCCTATTCCCATAAGATCTCCGTCACCTCCAGTCACAAGAACCTTTAATTTGGGATTTGCCAGTTTAACTCCAGTTGCATAAGGTATGGCTCTTCCGTGAAGAGTGTGCATACCTGCCACATTGATATAATGTGGTGTTTTTCCAGAGCAACCAATACCAGAAACCATAACCACACCAAGTGGGTCCAGATTCAGTTCAGTCATTGCTGATGTAATTGATGTGACTATACCAAAATCACCACATCCAGGACACCAGTCTACAGTCAGGTCAGTCTTAAAATTATGCGCCATGTTTCAACACCTTTTCTATTTTATTCCCCTTATTCTTAATTATATCCCTCGCAGATTCCAGTATCTCATCCTCAGTCATGTGCCTTCCGTTGTATTTCAGTATCCTGTTCTCTATATTTATTCCTGTATTTGCCATTACCACGGAGGCGGCCTGCCCCAGGAAATTACTCTCCACATCGATAATTATCTTCGCCTTAGAAAGAACTTCCTTCACGAACTTTGTAGGGAATGGGATGAACATTCTGAGGTAAAGCAGGTTTGCGTTTATTCCTTCTTCCTTGAGTATGTCTATGACATCAAGAATTGGGCCCTTCTGGCTTCCCCATGTTACAAAAGTGATCTCCGCCTTTGGATCTCCATACAGGATAGCCTTGTCATCCTGCGGAATTTCAAGATCTGCAGTCTCAAGTTTCCTGAACCTCTTCTCCATCATTTGGTCCCTCACATCGCTATCTTCAGTAACATGACCAAGTTCGTCGTGCTCATCACCTGTCATCCAGAATATATCTTTTCCGAATGCCCCCAGGTTTGATATGCCGTTCTTTGTGTCAAGGTTGTATCTCTTGAAATTCAGCCCGTGGCTCTCAAATTTGTGGGCCATTACAGGAACCTTCTTCGAGTCTATCAGGGAAATGAAATCAGTTGTATTTGCCAGATTCTTGTCTATGAGATGAAGGACAGGCATCTGGTATCTCTGGGCATAATTCAATGCTCTCATTGAATCATATATGCATTCCTCAACATCTCCTGACGAGATAACTATTCGCGGGAATTCACCGTGCCCCGTATTCATTGCGAACAGGAGGTCTGATTGTCCATTCCTTGTTGGGAGACCAGTTGATGGACCTCCTCTCTGATACAGCGTTATAACTAATGGAACTTCATCTATTCCTGCAAAGCCAATTGCTTCGGCCATGAGCGAGAATCCAGGTCCACTGGTAGCAGTCGCGGTCCTTGTTCCTGTGACTGCAGCGCCAGTTGCCATTGTTGCTGCAGATATTTCATCCTCTGTCTGCACGATCACGACACCAGCGTCCTTCATCTTGCTTGCCTCAGTATCTACCCACTTTATGTAATTATGCTCGTCCATGATGGTACTTTCATCGCTTGCAGGGGTAATCGGATAATAAGTCTGGAGCCTGAGTCCACCCATAACCTTCCCGATGGCTGCTCCGTCATTTCCTGTAATCATGAACCTCTTTGAATGCTCAATATATGGAAGAGTCTCTCCAAGGAGTCCGTTGTTTCTGCAGTAAGAATAGGCAGCATCAACAACCCTAACATTTTCCTCTATAATCTTGTCCTTTCCTGCAAAAACAAGTCTTATGCTCTCCTCCATGTATTTCCTGTCAACCCCGGCTATTGCAAGGGTTAGGGCGGCTCCAAGAGTATTGAAATACCTGCTGGGAACTCCTTCTTTTATTGCATCCTGAACTACATTTGTGAATGGGATTGAAAGGGGCATTGCGCCTTTTGACTTCATCCACTGGACTGCTCCTGCAATAGTGTTGGGGAATTTATCTTCATCAAGTGTTTCCTTGATCTTCTTTGCAGTATCCCTCATTATCATCCTTGCCTGGGAAAGTTCTGCCTTTTCTATGCTACTGTCATAAATTATCCTCGTCCCCGCCCCTATGTCTTCAAGATGTTCGAAAATACTGTCCGGATCAAGAGCAACCAGAAAATCAACTGGATATCTCAGAGAGCGCGGACGTTCAGATTTAATCCTTACATGAGTGTAACTGTGTCTCCCCTTAATATTAGAGTGATATTCTCTCACGCCAAAAACATAATAACCAGACTGTGCAAAGGCCCTGCTAATCATATTGGAGGATGTATCAATGCCTCCACCCTGAGGGCCACCAACTGTAATGTTGATGTCTATTTTTTTCATCCTTTAAGGTATTGATTCGTTATTAAAATAGTTTTCAAACTTTTAAAACCCTGAAATTTAAAGGCTCTAAACCTATCCAGAAAATCAGGCTATTACCGTGATATACGTTAGCGTTTCTACACAAATTTATGAAGTCAGGGTGCTATCATATTAGATCACCAAATCAGGTAACCCCTGACTCCTAATAGTAATTGAACATCATCATTAATTTAATATTATGTGAATTTTTCCTGCATTTGGAAATCCTATATCAGGGGGATATATTACATGGGATATAGTATTAACTCTGGATTTTCATAAACTTGAGTTTTATCCGGACTTACTTCCCGGATAAATTTAATTAATTCAGGTGCTTCATTAGCCGTTGCTTCTCTGATCTCAGAAAAATAAGGAATGTCCCCAGGACATGCTGGATAATAGAGGTGTCTAATATACATCCGTAACTCTTCTCTTTATTGAATAATGAATTTTTGGAGGGTGGATCCATCCCGCGGCTCCTGGCAGTGTTACAAGAATCGTTACTCCTCTTGGGCGCTCTTTCATTGCAGGTCTATCTGAATCAGATTCCTGTTGAAATTAGCGTCATTTGAATGGATTGTTTAACCTTTATTCTATAAGTGTCGTCATTCATGATTTCACATTCATGAAGGATATCTCCCAACTTCCATATGAATCCAGTTTTTCATGCTGATTATGATCCTTAGAATAGACCCAAAAAAATCTCAACGATGTAAATTCAGGTTAATGAGGATTTGTTGATTTCACTTCTTAGTTTTTCACCCAGTTCCCTTATGAATTTTGTAGTCATTTCATCTTTCAGCCTACCATTTTCGTCAAATTTCTGGTTTGCAAACGTTACGAATATCTCTGGCTTGTTGACTATTCTCGTGTCCAGATAGGTTAATACCTGCCTGAGGTGATACTGTGCTCTCGAGCCGCCAAGCATGCTGATTGATGTACTCATTATTGCTCCGGCTTTTCCTGAAAAAGGGTTCATGCCAACAGGTCGCGAGAGATAATCAAGTGTATTCTTCAGGAAGCCAGGAATAGAAAAGTCATATTCTGGCGTTGAAATCACAAACCCATCAGAACTCTTCACTCTCTCCCTGAGAAGTGTCACGCTTTCGGGCTGATTACTATCAAGATCCTGGTTATAAACAGGTATACCTGAAATATCTGCAATTTCCACATCAAACAGGTCCTGATTTATCCTCTTGAATTCATTTAGAAGCATTAAGTTGTATGATCCTTTCCTGAGACTCCCGCCAAATCCTATTATCTTCATATTCACAACATGGTATGTATTCTCATTTAATATAGAAAATTATTCCACGCTTACCATGTGGAAAGTAAGGCACTACCCCCCTCACCAACTAGTGATTCATTCCTGAGGGACGTTTCTATGAATTTCCCATCCTGTCTTGAATGCATAATCCTTGCAATGCTACCTGTTACCACTTTATATGCCTTTTTAACTTTGAGTTCTGCATGATTTGATTATGGATGGATAATTCTGCGATTCAAGGTTATTGATGCCATCAACAATTAATAATATAGATGAAAGAGGGGAAATCTCAAGGAATCACATTCTGGCGTTAGTAAAATGATGTTTGAGGAAGACGTACGGCTGCTGAACTGTAATGTATCCTTGAAGCGGTGCCAGCATAAGTTCCACGAGAAAAAAATTTCATCTTATATGGAAATAGCACATTATCATATACCTTCTGAGTTCGTGAGTTCAGATATCCGCTTAATAGCGTCCAAAAAGAAGAGAAGGCTCTATGAAGCATTTAATTAAGGACAGGTAGGGATTTGAACCCTAGTAGATGGGATCTGCAGTCCCACGCATCGCCTCTCTGCCACCTGTCCGTGGAAAACCATATTACTGAATACATATCTATTTTTCGAAATGTTACACACATCGGCCTGCATGTTCCTGTGCGATGGCAATTCGTCAGAATCAGAAAATCACCTGATGAGAACATGTTATTAACTTTCAAGTCATAAACGTAGCCGATGCTTATTATTACCGGGATGCCTGGATCAGGGAAAGATGAATTTATTAAGGTCGCTAGGACGCATGGATGGATAGATTACCACATGGGGGACACAGTCAGAAAATACGCCAAATTGAATGGAATTAATGAGAATGATGGAAGTATAGGGGCGTTTTCCAACAGGGAAAGGGAACTTTATGGCATGGATATATGGGCAAGGAGGCTGGTCGAAGACATAAAGGAAAAGAACCACGTAATTGTAGATGGTCTCCGTAACATGGAAGAATTTAATTATTTTCAGAAGGTTAATCCAAATCTTGTTCTGGTTGCAATCCATACAGACAGGGATGAGAGACTGAAACGAATCGTCAAGAGAAGCAGGCCTGACGACATAAAGATAATGGATGAACTGGTAAAGAGAGACGAGAGAGAGCTGTCATGGGGGATTGGAAAGGCAATCTCACTTTCTGATTACATGATTGTCAATGATTCAACGCTTGAAGAATTCAAGGCGAATGTCGAAAGCCTCCTGGAACGAATTGAAAAGGAGCATCCGGAAGTTTAGTTTCGCCTTTCGGCATATTTTCTAAGTGCAGAGAAGAAAAGCTGGCCAAACGGCTGCATTTCCTTAATTTTACCGTTCGTGGAGAGTTGATATCTGTAAAAAATTCTCTCGGGATGAGGCATGAGTCCAATTATATTACCAAATTCGCCTGAAATTCCTGCAATATCATGAACAGAACCATTCGGGTTCCATGGATATGAACTTCCAGAGCCAGTCGGATCGAAGTATGTGAAAAGGTTCCTGCCCTCATCCACCAGGTCGTTCATTATCGTGTCATTAATGAACCTGATGTTCCCTTCCTTATGTGCTACAGGTATCTCAAAGATCGAATTCCTGCTGATAATCCCATCAAATATCCTGTTCCTGCCCGTATACTTGATATACACAGTCCTGCATTCAAACTTTCCACTTTGATTCACTCCCAGTGCGATATCTCTCCTGCCGTAACTGGATCCTATCATGCCTGTTTCGGTAAGAACCTGGAATCCATTGCATGCCCCTATAACCGGAACTCCATCTTCAACCATTCTCCTGAGGATGTGCTCCGACGAGTTCTTCAACCTTAAAGCAAAAATTGCACCGGCCCTTACATAATCTCCGGCCGAAAAACCACCGGGAATAAACAGGACGCTGTAATCCTCAAGGCTAGTTCTGGAATGTTCTATCTCCCAGATATGAATGTATCTTGGTTCAAACCCTGATTCCTGAAATGAGCGAAAGGCCTCGGAATCATTGTTCGTGCCTTCCATTCTCAGTATTCCGGCCCTTAGTGGTTTACTATCCAACAGATATCACTGGCCACCGCGCCTTTCCTTAGCCTTCATCCTCAATCCAGTATATCCACATTTTCTGCATCTCGTGGCCTTCACGGAATTCCTGGCATCACATCTCATGCATATTTTCTTGTTCAGTCTTCTTTCTATTGATTCAGCAAATGGCATTTCTTCTACCCAGACACCCTATTGATTTTTAGTTATAAATTCTTTCCAATGCATGCCTTGATCAAGAAGCCTAAAATTTTGCCTGGCCTGATATCAGAAAATGAGGAATCACATGTTTAAATTGTTCATCGATTCAATTTCCGGTCGTATTTTTTGTACTGCTCCTTCGGGAAAGTTTGTAATAAACATATATCAATACGGCAAACGCTGCTGCTATTGCAATATAGGAATAATCATTGAACGCCCCAAGGATATTCTGCCATTTGCTTCCAAGGATGTAGCCAAGGTAAATGAGGACAGAATCCCAGATAACTGTCCCAACAAAGGTAAGAATTATGAATTTCTTAAAATTCATTTCTGCAAGACCTGCTGGAATTGAAATAAATGTTCTGAACACAGGTACCAGTCTCGTGAAGAATACCGAGACTTCACCATATTTATTGAACCACTTCTCAGTCTTGGCAAGTGTATCCTGATCAAGCCTCACATATTTTCCAAATCTGAGTATTGCCGGCCTTCCTCCATAATAACCGATAGCATACGCAGCTGCTGCACCAACTGCATTCCCTGTACTTCCTGCAATGAGGGCAAGAATGACCGGAGGAATCCCGAGAAAGGCAGGAAGCTGGCCTGTAAGGGAAAGATAACCTGCAAATGCCATGACAACTTCGGAAGGGATAGGGAGGAGGACACCTTCCAGGAACATCAGGAAGAAAATGCCAGGGTAATTTGAGACACGAATCACATAAATGATAACATTAACTACATACGCAATCAAACCGGATATGACTGAACTCATTTTAGATCACAGCTTCAGGTCAGTCCTGACCTTAAGCAGCTCAATCAGATCATCTCTTGTCATCTTGAATTCTCTGGTCTTGACATTACTTTCCAGCAACATCAGTTGAGATAGCTCGTCAGGGTAACCGTCAGCGTATATGATTTCATGTATTTGAGCATTTAGGATCATCTTGGCACAAACAACACAGGGATGTGTGGTTGTATAAATAACCGAATCCTTTATGCTCACACCGTGAACAGCAGCTTGAATTATCGCGTTTTGCTCAGCGTGCAACCCCCTGCACAGCTCATGCCTTTCACCAGAAGGAATATTCATATCAATTCGTATACAGCTCACAACATCACAGTGCTGTGCTCCACTGGGAGGACCATTATAACCAGTGGCAAGGACGTTCTTGTCCTTTACGATGACAGCTCCCACACTCCTTCTCACGCAGTTGGACCTCAGGGACGCAAGATGTGCCATTCCCATGAAGTACTGATCCCATGTTGGTTGTGTGCTCATGCTGAATTCTTGTTCCTAATCCATGTCAAGAGTTGACTCATGGACTTTCCCCTTTTTTTCCTGGCCTTCGATTGACTTGAACCTTCCACCAAGCTTTTCAAGGACTTTTGGCAGCGTGGTGTATTCCATGTCCTCCTCTGGGAGACGGTGCGGCTCAAATGGGCCCATCCTCCTTATATAATCTGCAATATCGTTCGCCTTTGCTCTTGCATTGTCATAAGCGGGATCATCAAACATGTCGACAGGGCCAACCAGTCTCTTGTCCTTATAGACAAATCCAAGTCCCACAACCTTAGGAGGACCGTCAAATCTTACCATCTTGGACTGATTCATTGCAACTGGCATCAAAGGCCCGTTGAATGATCCCCTCATCCATCCCGAAACAAGATATGGATGGGTAAACGCTTCCATAACCTCCCCGGATGCTGGAAGGCCTGACTGAATCCTGACTATGCCTGCAGGATCGTCCTTTCCAACATATTCTCCCGCAATGAACGACAGCTTGTCCGTAGTGATGACGGCCACATTCTCATTTGGTAGTTTCTCATGGTTTTCCTTTGTGAATACTCTCTTGATAACATATCTTCCCTTCGTTCCTATAAGTGATATAATATCATACATCTCCTCAGGAGCGTCAAGGAAGATTGATTTTGCCTTAACAATATCCCATATCTCAAACCTGAACCCGGAATGCATGTTGTTGTCTATTACCAGTCCGGGTGTGTTGAATGGGTCCGCAAACATCCTGAATATAGGGTAATTAAATGCTCCGGGCTCGGTCTTGTCCATCATAAACACTATGAATGGCTCGCTTTTTCTTGGTGTTATCTCCATTTCCGCGACCCCAGGCCCCATCCCTTTTATATTACCTGAAAATGAATCTTTAAGGAGATCCTGACCTGCACCGTAAAGACCAAGATCTTTTGCAACCTCGGTTCCTGCCTTGAAAGCATCCCACGCGAGCTTATGTACCTCTGAAGCGTTTATGCCATTCCCATGCACCATGGTTATCTGAATATCGTCCCCAATATGGCCAATAAAACTATCCCAGATTATTCCTTTTCCATTTTCGATAATATGCTTCCTTACTGTTTTTTCCACATCCTCGTGTACAGTTGTATGACCAGGTAAACTTCCTATATCCGCCTTTATATGGCTAAGTGTTGTCTTCATCAGCATATCAATGCAGAAGACATATTAAAATGGTTCGGAAACAAAAGTCACGTAAATCAGAATCAACTTCTCAACTTTTTTATGAAAAGTAATTTAATGCAGATTCTCATGCCATAACCGGAATAGGTAAACCATGTCGTATCTCGAAATAGCAATTCTGGTCATATTTGTATGGATAACAGGTATGATTCTGGCTCGTCCATACATCAATAAAAGTAAACATTTTCAAACTTTGGGCGGAGTTAGGAA
>JAKARU010000089.1 GCA_021819225.1 Thermoplasmata archaeon | reverse complement strand
AAAGCCAAGATGATAAAAAATTTCAATTTTCAGAGAGGTGAAGTTGGAAATCTCTTCTTTGTGTTCTCTATCTCCTTCACAACCCTCTCCTTGAACGCATCAAAGTCCTTTGGAGTTTTAGGGTAGTTTTCATATATCTTGTTCATTTCATTCATCTTCCTGACTGTATAAACAAGATTTGAGAATGCGTTCATGTTCTTCATTCCCTTTATTATCATCTTGGCTTTGCCGGCCAGAGAAAGCTCGGGGATCATTCCAACCGTAAGATCACTGGCTTCTTTCTTGGTTAAGAACGTTTTCATGCCGTAGTTCAGAATTTCATTGTTTACAGATTGCAAATAAATCCTGAAAACCTCCATTCCGGCCATCTTCATTCCATATTTCTCATTGAAATCAAGATTATAGTTCCAGAGACCGGATACTGATACATCTCCTTTTGATATGGACTGGGCTGCATTTCTGCCTGCAATAACACCCGCGATCAGTGCCGGTCCTATACCGCCTGCGCTGATTGGATTGGGCATGGTCATACTATCTCCAGCACCCATGTAACCATTGTAGACAAGGCTCTCCATCTGCCTTCTAACAGGAACTGACCATATACCTTTTCCATTACTGTCCGTGTCATCAACCCTGAGGTTTTTGAAATTTGGAAGCCACTTTACATAGTTGTCAATAAGGGTCTGTAAATTGTCATTTCTTCCCATTTTCTTGTTTCTTATATCAAGGGCCTTTTTCTGAACTCCCAGTCCGATGTTCACCTTGCCGTTTGACTTCGGGAATACCCAGCCATATCCGCCTGGAGCAAGTTCATTATTAAGATGTATCAGGGCATACCTGCTATCATAATAATTTGAATCCTCTTTTTCAAGTTCAAAATTATATATATATCTCCCTGTGCTCTCTATATCATCTATGTCAACCATTCTGTCAACAAAATTATTTTCAGGTAACTTTCTTCTCAAAACTGTTGATACACCCAGGGAATCGATAACTATCTTTGACCTGTATTCAACATTCTTTCCGTCCTGATCCCTGCCAGTTATTCCCTTAATGAAACCATCCTCAACTATAGGCCCTGTGACCTCGAATTTAGATATGTAATCAATTTTCTCACCCCTTGCAATTGAAAGAAGCTTCCTTTCAAATACCGGTCTGTTCAGTGAAAATCCCTTTCCATCAAATGGATATCTGGAGTTAAGGTCGGGGGACAGAGCCATAACACCGTCCACCGGCAGGTCAAGTTCAGGGCTTGAAAACTTTACGCCAAGGTTTTCCTGGATATAATCTATATGGGATGCTGCAACCGCGTCACCGCAGGTCCATCCCCAGTTTGTTTTTCTTCCTACATTTTTCTCTTCGTTTCTGTCAACAAGTAGAACCGATACTCCGCCCCTTGCAGCCATTGTTGCGGCCAGAGTTCCAGCCAGACCCGCTCCAGCTACAATTAAATCATAATCGTTTTTAACCGACATACTAATTCCTTTTGAACTGTATATTTGATAACTTTTAAATATTTTTTAATTCGATCAGTTACATATATTTTAAGAAATGAAGTAATCATGGAATGATGATTCCTGAAATTTATAATAAACAATCATCTTCTGTTCAACGATTGGAACTAAATATGGATTATATGTACATATGGAATCAATCACGGTAGAGTATAATGAAATGTAGTATTGTAGACAACCAAAGGTTAATGGCTTTTTAAATCGAGTGATAAAACCCAAATCAATGGAAAGGGTTCTCCCAGAGTCTGTTCATGCCTTCGAAGAAAATATCTCCTCCTTTCATTGAGAATCTTGGAAATATCATACCCACACCTGTTGATACAGCTTCAAAAAATGCCTCTGCAAATAGGGGGTCTGTCACTTTATTTGGATAGAAGAATTTTGTATTCTTACGAAACAGGAGAAAAATAAGATTTGTATCTTTTCCTTCCTTCTTCATTTTTGTCAGATTCCGGATGTGTTTTGCACCTCTCATTGTTGGCGCATCGGGAAAAATTACATATTCATTCAATTGCATGGAGCAACCCTTCACTTCAACATATCCATTTTCTATGGCGAAGTCATATCTCGAATCACCATGTGTCACCTCCCTGCGGAAATTTCCATTAATAAAAAACTCTGCGATCCCATTATGAAATCTTGTGTCAAGCAGTATTTCCTCACCATCCAGAACTGCAGATGTAATGGAAAATGATGTCTTTGCTCCTTTAGTTTTCCTGATATTCACAGTAGAACCTGGAAAAATCAGCTCTTTGAGTCTCCCAGGATCATGGAGATGAACATCCAAAATTCTGCCTGAAGACTCCACTTCCACCAGAAAGCGGTTTTTTCTTTCTATTACCGTGGCTTCAATAAGTTCTGAACCAAGTTCCATCACCCTATCTCCAATTCTTATCTTTCTTAGTTCCACTCTGCAGGATGATAAAAGTTATTAATAGGATTATGCTGAAAAAGTATGATAGGGCAACTCACTGTTAAATCTGGATTTTGAAATTTAGCAAAATAAGAACTGCATATGGGTTACCCATCCATAGTATTTTTAATCTCGTCCTTATTAACTAAGTCATGGAAAGTGTCCAGTCAATTATGACGCCGGATCCAGTAATATTCTCACTCCCTTCAACAGTGGCACAGGCTGTTTCTGTGTTGATAAAGAATAACATAACGGGAATGCCAGTCGTTAATTCCAGCGGAAAATATGTTGGAATAATATCAAGAAGAGATGTATTCGCCAATCCTGAAGAAACACAGGCAACGAGGATTACAAGAAGCGAACCATCCATAAGGGATGACACAGAAATAAGGGAGGCAGCCATATTGATGGTAAAGGAAAAGAGAAGGCATGCCGCAATAGTGAACAGTAGGGACGAAGTGATCGGCATACTTACGCCGCAGGATTTCTTGAAAACCATTGAAAAAACATATGGAAATATTCTGGTGAAGGAAGTAATGAAAAGTCTTGCCTTTCCCATATGGGAAAAAACTCCTCTTCCGGTTGTATACAGATCTATGAAACTTACAGGTATATTCACATATCCAGTAACAGATTCACATGGGAATTTCAAGGGCCTGATCACAGACAGGGACCTTTTTGACAAAATTGATGTTAGCACAGTAAGGGTGGATGATGTGGAAACAGTATCAGACGATGATCCATGGTCATGGGATTCAGTGAGAAATGTAGTCTCTTACTTCATTGAGAAGAATCATTTGAAAATACCGGAAGATCCGGCAGAATCCATAGCAATAGGGAAACCGGTAGTCGCGAATTTAAATGAGAGGCTCGCTCTCGTCGCAAGAAAGATGAGGGACGGTAATTTCAACCAGCTTCCTGTCACATCCAGCGTTAACGGTCTTGAAGGAATCCTGACTGATCTTGATATCCTGGCGGTATTCCTGAAAGAAAAATAATAATCAAATAGGAGTCGGAAATAGGGACTAGTGAACAGAGTGGACGAACTGGAAGTAATGATTGAATTATCCAAGAGGAGAGGTTTCTTCTGGCCATCATTTTCTATTTATGGTGGCTCTGCAGGGTTGAACGATTATGGCCCACTTGGCTCAATTCTTAAGACAAGGATATATCAGGAATGGAAAAATGAGTTCACAAGAATAGGTGCAATTGAGATAGACACGCCAAACCTCACCCCGGAAGTAGTTCTGAAAGCTTCCGGGCATGTGGACAAATTCATCGATATGGCAATTACATGTTCAAAATGTAAAACAAGATACAAGCTTGAAAATGTTATAGAGAGTAATGGTGGTTCCAAAATACCAGAGACACTGGAAGAGGCAAAATTAATTGTGTCAAGTGGCAACTTCAAATGCCAGAAATGTGGTAATATCTTAACTGATCCATATGAATTTCACCTGATGTTTGAAACAAGATCTGGTGGTGAAATAATGTATCTGAGACCTGAAACAGCCCAGGGGATATTTGTCAATTTCAAGCTACTTCTCAATTACAACAGGGGAAAACTTCCCATGATCGTAATACAGCAGGGAAAAGGATTCAGAAATGAAATTTCACCAAGGCAGGGAATAATAAGGCAGAAAGAATTCAACATGGCCGAGGCAGAAGTATTCCTTGAAGCTGACCGGGAAGCCAATTTCATACCTCGCGGTGATTGCGAGGTTACACTTCATGACATGTATTCAAAAGAGCACAGGATCAATCTATCCAATGCAGTAAAGTCGCATATTATAGGTTCTAATGATCATGCATTCTTCATGGAAACTGTTTACAGACTGGCTATTAAGATAGGGATATCTCCAGAAAGGCTGAGATTCAGGCAACACCGAAAAGATGAACTTGCACATTACTCAAAGGAATGCTGGGATTTAGAGGCCAGGATAAATGACTCATGGCTTGAAATAGCCGGTATAGCCGATAGGGGCACTTATGATCTTTCAAGACATATCAGGGAATCCGGTGAAAATCTGTTTTACGAAGCAGAAAAAATAGCAAGGGTACTTGAGCCATCAATAGGACTGGACAGGATGATAGCGGCATCAATAATATCAAATATGAAGAAGAGGGAAAATGAATATTCATATCTCACCTTTCCTTCAGAAATAGCACCGTACAGGGTAGCAATCCTTCCATTGCAGAAAAAGGACGGATTGCTGGAAAAGGCAAGAGAAATATTTGCGAAACTCCAGGAAATTGAGCCATATTCAGTGTTTGATGAATCAGGAGCAATAGGAAGAAGATATGCCAGACAGGACGAAATAGGAACACCTTTCTGTATAACAGTGGACTATGATACACTGGAAAGGGATGTGGTAACAATAAGGGAGAGGAATTCGACCAAGCAGATAAAGGAAGTAAAAGTCGACTCTATCACAGATTTTCCAGTATTCCTGAGGAATCCCGTTCTGGACGAATTTAAA
>JAKARU010000088.1 GCA_021819225.1 Thermoplasmata archaeon | reverse complement strand
TTTCTGAATATAATATACCATCCAAAACCAGAGATTCCCGAACTAAATCTTTTGTCGTTTTACAAGCAACCCGTTTTAACCTGAGGTTTGATCTGAGACAATAACTACTTTTCCTCTATTATTCCCTTGAAACATTAACCAATCCAGACCAATCTATTAGGCATAAATTATCAATACACATTCTTTCTGTGACCGATCTTAACTACGAGGATTATTAACTCATTGTTTTTGATCTGATAAATCGCCCTATAGTCCCCAATTCTCAGGCTCCACAGACCAGTCAAAATTGAGGTCAACGGCTTCCCTTTCTCAGGTTCATCTTCGAGCTTTCGAAGCGATTTGATAATCCTGTTTCTGACCGCTTTGTCACATTTCCTGAGAAACTGCTCCGATTCCGCTGAGAGGACGATGTCAAAAGACAATATCACTCAAGCTCCCTGCTGATCTGATTGAGAGTCTTTGTCCTTCCTGCCTTTATATCTTCGAGCCCTCGAGCAATTCCCCTCATCATTTCCGGATCAGAAAGAATCTCGAGAGTCTCAATCAGTGACTCCCTGCTTGCTGCTTCAGGGGAGTAAGAGTCTATTAATCTGGAAATCAAATCGTTGTAAGATTCTCTCGGATGTATTTTCAGGCGGTTAAGTCTTTCTTTAAGTTCGTTGTCAATCTGAACTGTTGTTACCATAGGTAGCAATAGGTAGCTATGCTTATTAAACCTTATGCAGAATACAAGATTTGCAAGCTAAAGTGGAATACGTTACCTCCATTCCCTCTTTTCCACAAATGTGTGCTTGCAGTAGGGACGCTTGAGATTTCTCTCGCTTCTCATATGGATTGTACTCACACCACGTATCTTTTTCCCGTCATTTTTTACAGCGGGGTATAAGCTTCAGTCAACGGCAGTATTGAACTCCACAATGAATGTCTCACCACACGTAGGACAGGTTACGTTAAGAACCTTGGTTTTCCTGATCTTGTTAAGAATTCCAGCCATTATCTCCCTGATTAATTATGTGTGCAAAAGATGTAAGTGTCATCCCTGCAAATTCTAGAAATTCGGTATTCGCTTAAAACTTTATTGAAATCTGGACCGGTCCATAATTCCATTTACCATAATATCAAACATATGTTGAGATAAAGCCTTAGAATAAGGTCGATAAGTTTAAATAGATTTAAATTTATTTTTCATGTGTGGAAGAACGCTTGAATAAGGTTATAGAGGAAGCCTGAAAACAGCGAGACAATTCAGAAATGATGCTAGCTAAATTTCAGGCAGTTTTTGAGGAATACCGAGAAAATGCAGTGTTCTTGTTCGAATATGCAAATGCTTTGGATTTTGTAGGGAAGGAAAATGAGGCAATTTCTCTATATCAGACCGCTATAGGATTGGGACTTTCAGAAATAATGAAAACTAAGGCTGAAATTCAGTTAGGCAGTTCTCTGAGTGTTACAGGCGAAAATGAAAGTGGAATTAATATATTGAGAAGAGTTTATAGAGAAACTGGCGAACCCTCAGCTTTGGTGTTTCTATGTATTGCTCTCTTTATGTCTGGTGAACTTGGTAAGTCCATCAAGGAAGCCGTCAGTTATATCATTTCAGGCGGTCAAGGTCTATTGCCTGAATATAAAAGAGCTCTGTCGCAGTACCTTGATGAAATCGAATGATTTCTGAATAAATGGTGAACATTTAGATGATTGGAAAGGACGAGATCTACGACCTGTGTGCAGATTAATCCATAGGAATAGAGTTTACTGGGTAAAAAATGGAAAGTATATGGTTTTCATAATGAGATTATATAATCCACTGAATTCTAAACAAAACAGTCTTTAGAAACTCCAATCAGATCACAGCCTTTAGAAGAATGCCATCGTCTAGGATCACTCTCATGTAATACGTGCAAAAAACACGTTCTTTACAATTCTGAGCTCTTTCTTGTCATTACTTTTGAGCTTGCAATCCTGTGAAGTTTCGAGTCATCGGTTACAAAATCATAACCCGATTCAATGGCGGTTACAAGATAGGACGAGTCGTAAAATGTCAGTCCCTCCTCTAATGACAGCTCCAGAACAGATTCTGCTGAGGGCACAAGTTGTTCCATAGATTCAATCAATTCGAATATAACTTTCCCTAATTCTATTGCTTCTTTCTTTGAAATTTTATTCCTTATTTTATGGCTTTTCCAAATAACGTTTCCTATTTCATATCTGGCAAGTGGAATCGTTGCCCCTGCTATGAGTATACTATACTTACCCTTCTGGAAGAGGTTAAAAAATGCAGAGGCATCAAAAAGGTTCATCTTTCCCTGTCCTCCATGATGTCCGAAACTATTTCATCCATATCCAATTTTGATATAATGTGGTTCACTTTCTTCATTTTCTCTATTAGGTTTTTATTAGTCGCTTTCCTGATTTCCTCCTGTACTGCTTTTCTTATAATCTCTGTTGGATTCAATCCAAGTCTCTTCAATTCTTCCCTCTCTTTTACTGGGACCTTGGCAGAAATAGTGGTATACTTATTCATACCACATGATGTTTTATATCTATATTTAAATTGTGTATTATGATTTGTAATCTATGATAAACTACAAGGAGAGCTTACACATCCAGGTAACCTTTACACAAACTTAGGTTCTTGCAGTAATAACTATCGTATTCGCTTAAAACATTAATGGAATACCGACCGGTCCATTTTACGAACTTCGTTTATACGGAATTTGCGCTGGATTTTTCCTCAATGTTCATCTTTGGATTCTAACCAGAGAGTATCTAAATAGTACTCCCGTTCTCTCCTGATCAGACTATTTTCAAATTCAAAAGCATCAACTGATCTTATTGAGAGTAGTTCAAGCTCTGCAATTACAACTCCTATTTCTAGGTCTGAAACCATGTTCAAAACCTTGAACTTTTCATATACGTCGCGATAAGCTCTGATCGTCGTCTTGACATAATCCTCTTTTCCAATCACAACTTTTCGCTTGGAGGGACCCCAAGAAATCCACTCCACTTCTTGTGAGAGAAACGTCTCGTATAGTTTCCAGTCCCGATTGTTCTCTGCATTGAAGAACTTTATGAGTTTCTCTTAAAGTTCATTTTTCTGTGCCATCTTTACATCTTTGACTTAGCATTACTGCCTGCGTCAAAGTTCCTCGAGAAAGTCTCTGACATTTCTCACCTTTCCTTCCTCGATGTCCAGATCGCTCTCAATGATTTGGATCATTACGTGTTTATCCAGAAGAGTTTCCATGGTGGCAATCGAACTCTGAATAAAAGTACTAGGAGAGCAATGAACTGACTTACGAATCATAAACGTTCCTCCTGTGACCTATTCTTAATACCAGAATTATCAGTTTTTCCTGGTCGAGGTCCAAGATCACCCTGTAGTTTCCCACCCTAAGCCTGTATCCTTCGTCACCAACGAGTTTCTTGACATAAGCATCCGGCCTTATCCTTATCCGCTCAAGTGTTGATATTATTCTCTGCCCGATTTGTCCGTCAAGTTTTCTCAATTGCTTGAGAGCAAGATCAGAGAATATCACTTGGTAGGTCAAAAGCCCAGTTCCTTCTTTACATCTTCCAATGTATGGTACTTGCCTTCTTTGATCTCCTGACGAGCCTGAGCAAGCTCTTTCTTTGTTTCTTCGTCTAGTTCGTGTGAGTCTTCTATAAGATCCCAGATTACCTCTTCATAGGTCTCTTTGCTATACAACTTACGTTTTGACAATTCCTTTTGTAACTTCTCACTTACCTGTATTGTCGTAGGCATTATACATCACTATATTATACTATAAAACACCACAGTATTTATTACTTATGCATCAGGTTATGGCAGAAATTAAACGTTGTAAAAATATCATTAATTTAGATGGTTTCTTATTGAAAATACTGAGTGCCGAAAGGTTTATAATGTTGCCCATAACATAGTTATCCATGGCAACAATACCAAAAAAATTAGTACAAATAACGGCAGCAGTTATTATAAACTCGTAGACGTATAGCGAGTTAATGGCAAGGTTGTACAGAAATATGTTGGTTATCTGGGGACGGGGTCAAACTCAAAGACGGAGATCACAGGAAAGAATTGAGGGAGAATATGATTCAACCAATGACAAGAAAGAAGATTCTTGAGTTTGTGGACAAAGGAAGAGGAAGCCTCAAATCGGGAACACTGAGAAAGGACTCTTTTCAGACGAACTAATGGAAACAGCAGCTAATGCAAGGGGAACAGAACTTGATGGTAATACTAATAGTCTTTTGCCGCCATAGGAATGTGTGATATATTAATAACTAAATGAACAATATATATATCTTATGGCTGTAAATGATCAAGATACAATCAAACTCAATTCTTGTATTGATAGATGTTCAAAAGTGCGCCAGTGATCCGGTATGGGGAAGAAGAAAAAATCCCGGCGCTGAAAAATTCATGAAGAATGTTCTGGATAATTTCAGGAATAGTGGGTTGCCTGTAATACATGTCAGGCACGAGGATTCCATGGATCAAGAGTCAATATTCAGAAAAGGTAAATCCACACTCGATTTCGAGGATGAAGTGAGACCCAAGGAAGGGGAAACAATAATCACCAAGAATACAAGCAACGCCTTTATTGGCACCAATCTGGAAGAATTGCTCAGGAAATTGGGAAATCCTGTGGTATTCTATGCTGGGCTACTGACTGATCAGTGTGTCAGTACAACAGTCAGGATGTCAGGGGACCTTGGATTCAAGTCTTATTTACTAGGAGATTGCTGTGCTGCATATGACCTGGAGGATGAAAAAGGAAACACAATTCCGGCTGAAATTGTACATAATGTGCATCTGGCTTCCGTCAACGGCGCTTTCGCGGATGTAATCAATTCAAGTGATCTTGACTTTAATCTCTTCTTCAGTTTTTGATTCCCCTCATACGGAT
>JAKARU010000087.1 GCA_021819225.1 Thermoplasmata archaeon | reverse complement strand
GATTGCAAGAACAAAGTCTGCATCTGACGAATCTATCTTGAGCTTTTCCTGATCCACATTGTATGGTATATTATAGCCACCCTCGCCAACATCATCCTTACAGTTTATCTTCTTGAACTCCCCTTTCCTGTTCTTTTCCTCTATTGTGAGGTTTCCAATGACAGATGCGCCATTTTCTTCTGGACGGAGACGGAAATCTTCCCTCATCAGTGATGTTATTACCTCAAGATCCTCGGCCATTATATCAGATTCGTCCTGAGTTCCAAATTTCCCGTTTTTCCAGCCTTCTGATATGTAGTACATCTCTCTGAGTGTAGAGGTCTTAGATCCCTTTATCATCTCTAAAATGAATTCAATCATGTATAGTGACTTAAGGATATATTCTGCTCCATCAACATATTTGGCGCTTCTCGTCACCCTTGATTCACCGTATCGCCAGACAGAATACATTGGGTCCAGGACGATATTGTCCCTGTTTCTAGACGGCATTATAATTTCCGGAACCTCTCCGGATTTCAGCGATTCGTAAACGGATCTTGCAAGTTCAATCAGTCTCTTATCCGTTGCAGGGGTTGACTCATTCGGCATCTTCAGTCACCTCCTCAACATCGGTTTTCTGGATATTCCAGTCACCCGGCAGTGGTTCAGCACCATTCACATATACAGGATCTATACCTCGGAAATAATAATCTGTTCCGGGATACCTGCCAGCTTCGATTTTGACCCTGAATGTGAATACAGCTCTCTCAGCTGGCTTGAGTCCATCTATCTTGAACTCCTTCTCTGATCCAACAAGATCGCCGATAGGCGGATCTGCAATTATTTCAAACGTTCTCGGTACAGCTGTGAAATTATGAACCGAAAGATTAACATCGATTCCATCCTCCTTCTGCTCTAGGGTTTCATTTATGAAGACAACATTCGCAACCTTTGACAGCACCGGTTCGATAGGAACGCGCTCCAGACCGGTTATAGCACTTGCCTTGTCAGATATTTCAGGAATAATTGTGCTGACAAGCCTGAATTTTTCACTTATCTTTTTCCTCTTCTCCCTCTTGTTCAGGAAGCTTTTAACAGTTCTGGCAGCAGTTTTGAGAGCAGCCTTAATCTCTTCTGATATTTCCTGAACTGTGGCAATTGCCTCCTTTGATTCTGACGTATATGGAATCCTGATTCCGAATACATGTATGAAAAGGATCATCGGACCGAATGGAACTCCAGTTCCATTTCTCTGATCCAGCCCATACGATCTCCAGTCTATTTCAGAAACCGCCTTTATTGTGGCACAAGCGCCAGGTTGATAAAGAAGTGGGACCTTATTGGCATATCGTACTATTCTCACGAGTTCATCCTGAGGCAGATCACCACCATATACAAGACCAACCTCAACAGAAAACGGATTCCCGTTATAGGTTGAAACTGAACGCATAACCGGTTTCGAATAAAATGCGGGGTGAAGTTCATCATAGATATTTCTCAATCCTTTTCTGATAAACTCCTCCCCGAGCGGTGACAGGCATTCAGGGGACGGGGGCAGGATCTTAATCTTTTCCAGTGAGGATCTTATATTCTTTACATCGTTAAGAGTCAGATCTGCCGGTTTCTTATTCTTGTCCACATTAGCAATTGTGCAGATTTCTTCTGCAGAATTTTTGCTTATCCTGCTGAAGTCTCCAGCAAGAAAACTGGATATGGAAGGGGCCGTTGATTCATGTGCCATGGCAATTATCTCGCCTGGCTCAAGTCCCTGTGGATATGGTTTGATCGGTCTTGCTGGAACAGATGGATAATCCACGACCCTCTTAAAGTGGAATATCTTTCCATCCGGGTCCTCAAATTTCAGGCTCATGTTTGGGTTAACAGTCGCAGTTTCCTTGAGATATTCAAATATCGACTGTTTTCCAACCTGGTACTTACCCTTGGCATGAAGCGTTATTACAGTACCATGCGGTACTTCCCAGATAGATGGCATTTCTTCTATTATCTTTGCCCTGTTCTCTTTTATGTTAATAGAAAGACGAAAATCAAACGCAACCTCCTCACCAATCTTTCTTGTCCTGATAAACGCCTCCTTTCCAGTTGTGATCTGAGCATACAGAACAGCAGCTGTTATACCAATCCCCTGCTGGCCCCTTGATTGTTTAAAAGAGTGAAACCTGGAACCGTAGAGAAGCTGACCGAAAACTTTTGGGACCTCTTTCCTGTCTATACCGGGTCCATTATCCTCAATCGTGACCTCAAATTCATCCAGGTCCAGTTTTTTTACACTTACCCTGATCTCCGGAATTATCTGATGCTCTTCGCACGCATCAAGCGAATTGTCCAGAGCTTCCTTAACAATCATATACAAGGCCTTTTGTGGTGAATCGAAACCTAAAATGTGTCTGTTCTTTTCAAAAAATTCTGATATTGATATCTCCTTTCCCTCTGATATCGAATACTGACGGTTGGGCATTGTCAGACTATTGAACTCTTGCTTAAATTATTTCTCTTTTTTGTCAGACAACATTCGAAACTCAAAAATGGGTTTAGTTGCAAGTTCAGTTAAAATTTCCTATTAACTGGTAATACGAGATAAATTAAAACAAAATCATATTCTTCGCGCAACTAATGCGAAGTATATATTCTGAAACATAGATTTGATGCAGGATCTATTCACCTTAATTATTTGTCATTATCCGAAATAACCTAGATCATCCTTTCCTGGGGGTTTCTGCTGCATTCCTTCCTGCATTTTGCCGGTTATTTCTTCAATCTGTTTGCTTCTTTCCTCTATTTCTGATAAATCCACTTCTATCGAAAGAAGTTTTGTTAGACTCTTAAGAATTTGAGTGGCACCCTTTGGATCAGCAAAGTACCCGGAGGTTTCACCCATTAAACAGGCAGAATGCATTCCGAAAATCTCGGTTGCGAGACCTAAAATAAGACCAGCAGATCCAACTATTCCGCCACCTGGCTCGCCCTTTGGAAATAATACGCCTGCTGCCTTCAGCGATTCCAGAACAGTTCTATCTGAAACAGCCCCCAGAACCCTCGGAGATTCAATTATCTTCCCAATGCTGTATCCACCCAGAGTGTATACCGCCGTCGCTTTGTAATCGCTTGCAATCTGGAGTATCTGATAGCACAATTCGTACTGGCCTTCCTGCGTTGTACCCTGAAAATCGCCTGTCAGGATCATAAGGTCCCCGCCCTTCAATCTCTTCTTATAATAGATTGAATTCTTAGCCAGGTGAATCAATCCCTCCTCATTTATGAAAACCTGTGGAGGAAGATATTGAGTTATTATATCAATCATCTTTGTCATTTTTAATTTGTCTATAAGATATTCAACAGCTATCTTCCCCACATTTCCAATACCTGGAAGGCCTACAATCATTACAGGATTGTTCAGTTTTGGGTTTTTAATTTTATTGACCAGTATTTTTTCCACTTTCATTCACCTCTAATTCCTTTAACCTGAAACGCTGAAATCTATCCTTTGGAGAATATCTCTCAGGCAATGCATATGCTGTCTTTGAACTACACCTTGGGCAGGTCTCCTTCATTGTGTAATAGGAGCATTTGTTGCATTTTCTAATCAGTGTTCTCATTTGGATGGGTTCCTTGCAAATTCGAATGTAACACCAAGGTTCTTCGATTCATCCTCCATCGCCTTGATCGTCGTTTTCAATGTTTCTTCTGCCATCTTATAATCAGGTTCTGTAACCACTATCCTGTACCTTGGAGCACCGGCGTATTGCAATTTAACAGCATCTGAATTAACTTTGCCAAGAACTTCCTTTATCCTGTCAATTCCATTGCTTGAAAGAGAGTACGCCTCAATATAACCCCCTATCTTAACATAAGGTATAGAAACATTATCCTTTGCAACTTTCTGGAATACTTCCTTCCATTCCCCTTTGACTTCTGGAAGCCAGTTTTCATCAGCGGCTGCATCCTCAAAAGCGCGGTATAATGTTCCATATTTTGTCTGTAGATCAAAGCCGAATTCCTTCTCGCATGAATCCATACTTTTTCCAAGTGAGCTAGCAACAATTTCCAGAAGCTTATCGGCCTTCTGCTCATTCTTCCATTCGGATATTTTTTCCCTTTTCTGGTGGGGGTTTACTCTTTTAAGCGATAAATCAATTGATCCCCTTGAAGTATCAACGTTGAGAACCTTGCAGACTGTTTTTTGACCTTCCCTTAAATAATCTCTGATCCTCTTAACCCATCCAGTTGCAACCTCTGCAATGTGGATAAAACCTTCCTTGCCCCGGTATTCTTCAAGATTTGCCTTTGCACCAAAGTTCTTGACTTCGGTAATAGTAACAACAACGAGATCCCCAACCTGGGGGTAACTCTGCTTCATATGGCGTCTTCTACCACTTCAGAAGTGGTTTCAAGTGTGCCACCTGTGGGCCTGGCTATTGTATTGCCACAGATCATGCATGTCACCGGGCTGGATATCTTGGTGAACGTAATCTGCTCGTTACTGCAATCAGGGCATTTGATTTTTATAAACTTGTTTCCCACATTTTTAAGTTTAACGAAGGGTCTGTCAGTCATCTTTATGCCTCCACAATTTCAAACTTCTTCGCTCTCTTAGTTGATGGAGTGACTGCCTTCTTGCATTTTGTGCATCTGAATCTTATCGCCACTCTTTTAGTTGGTTTCTCCCGTCCCTCATATCGGGGTCTCGGGAAACCTCCAAAACCGGAAGTTGTCCTTCTGAATCTCCTCTGCCCTGCGTTAAACTCACTTGGTTTTCTCTTCCTGACTCTCTCAACATCATGATCTGTATGGGTCTTGCATTTTGGGCAGTACATCTTCACACTTTTCGGTAGCTTCAATCACTTCACCTTTTCAAATCGAGGATCCCTATCCTTAAGATGGGAGCCCAACCGTATTGGAGATAGGAATATAAGTTTTTAACATTCCGTAAGTAATCTAAAACTATAACAAATCATCTCATAATGTTAAAGTA
>JAKARU010000086.1 GCA_021819225.1 Thermoplasmata archaeon | reverse complement strand
ACATCATCGTTCTCTCTCTCTCTTTGGCATGCTATATTCCATAAAACCCTTAAGCATTAATATTATATAGAGCTAATTGTTCCTAAATATACTTAAAATCAGAACAGCTCATTTTTCTGTTACTTACGTTCAATGAAATTTATACTCTATGACTTTAACTGCTGGGCCCAGATATTTTAACATTTCGTCAATAATGAGGTTATTCAGCATCAGAAGTTTTATGTTAGATATTTTTCACATTCGACAGAACGCAAAATTGTAACCTTACTGTAATTTTATTGAATGAAGAATGTATTATTCCAGCATATCTTTAAGCTGAATTTTCGGTCATGTTTGAATGTGTCACGTTTTTCATTGTTTTTCCCAGATATGTGTATGATATGACTGATACGAGAAGTATGAGGAAGAAGAGCGTGTAATATGCAAAAGTTTCTGTTTTGGCGAATATCTGGAGAAGCCCCACTCCAACAATGGCTGATGATGACCTGAATATACCACCGAAGAATGAGTTGATTCCAAAATATTCTCCTATCTGGTCTGGAGGCGCTATTTTTGAAATGACTGTGCTTGAAATAGGGCTTATCACACTCTCTCCAATAGTGAGAACAACTATGGCAATTGCAAGTGCAATAATTGATCCCGTTAATGCAAATATCATATATCCTACTCCATAAAGAAGTATTCCTGCTGAATATGATATATTTTCCCTGAATCTTGAGAAAATCTTTGTTATCCCTGTCTGGAAGAATACAACCACTGCAGTGTTCACCGCAAAAAGTGCAGATATATAATAAACAGGTATATGCCACTGTGTTCCAAAATAGATAGGTGTAGCGGGAGTCTCATATTGATTCGCTATGGTTCCTGATACTGAAAAGAGGATTGACATTACTATTATAGTCCTGTACTGACCCAGGTTGGAAAGAAGTTTCAAAGGTTTCCTTCCCTCTTCCCTAACGGAAATACTGGATTTCATAGTCTCTTTCAGGAATCCTGCAATTATGAGGCATTCCAAAAGGGATGCTATGACAGGTACCAGGAAGAAGTAAGCGGTTGAAACTGAGAAGAATATTCCTGCAAAAATAAGCCCAACGCCTATGCCTGCATTGCTTGTGATCCTGAATGTGCTGAATGCAGAGATCCTCTCCGTTTCATTGTAAGAATCGGTGACAATTGAGTTTACAAGGCTCCACTGGAAATTTCCAAGATAAGAATTGAAAACAAGCGCTATGAACATAAAAATTATGTTCAGATTGTAAAGCACGGTGAAGAACATAAAAAGGTAAACAAGTGTAGCAAGGCCAGGAATAAGTATGGCGAAGGGCCTCCTCCCCTTCAGGTCAGTCATCCTTCCTGATCTTCTCTGAAGCGGTGAAAGTAATGTGGAAGCCAGCAGGAAAATCACTCCTATTTCTATGTAACTCAGGTCTCTCTGGATGAAGTAAAGTGAAAGTATTATCCATACGGGATAGTTTCCAAACCCGCTTACAAAAGTGGTTAGTTTAAGTACATTTCCGGCTGTGTTTTTTTCTGTCGTGGAAAGTCTTATAATACAGAAGTATTTAGGTTTGATCTTTCAATTTTTCCAAAAAACAAGTGCTTTATTGCACAAAATTGAAAACGGAACTAATCAAAATAGGGGATGGAAAAAGTTGAACTGTGGATAATTTACTGTACAACTACTTCTCCCATCATCCATCCGGGTGTTGCCATGGCCCCACCCCATCCGCTGGGTCCTGTTCCACAGTCAACCTGGCACTGCCACTGGAATACTCCACTGTTGCCAGTATGGAATGTGGCCTCAGTTATGGACTGGGATGGTACAAGTATGTTGAGATTCATGCCTGGTACTGTGAATGTATGTGCAAGGTTTGCTGAAGGAACTGTGCTTACCCACTGGCCCTCACTGTTGGAAGTGATGTTCACAGCAGAATCATTCATGATGAATTCTGTTCCATTTGTTGTCCCCATGACATTAGCATATGTTGAAGGAACATTTCCGGGGCCTGAATCATAGTTGACAATAGTGAGATGTATGAGCATGTTGGAGGGCAGATATATCTGTGCAGATGATGTCAGCTGTCCGTTCTCAAGCACGAAATAGGCTGGCTGGTTATGGTTTACAGACGTAAGATAATTATTTGTTGTGATCACCAGAGTGATGTTGTATGAATTTGCAGAGGATGTTGCATTCTGAGCTGGTGCATGTGAAACTGATCCGGTCATGTACATCCCTGCACCGAATACAATTATTATTCCAATGATTGTTGTGTAAAATATAGTTTCAAGTTTTTCCAATTATTTCACCTTAATTTAGTATAGTGAGAATATATTTGAGAAGTATACCTGACATGTCAGGCAATCATGAGAAAAAATTCAGGAAGTTCTTTGTTTGTATATTTCCTGAGAAGCCTTGTAAACGGACTCATCACTTCCGTATCTATTCTTCCATCCATGGGAAAGCATTCTATCTATGGAGAGCTGGGCAATCTTTATGTCTCCTTTCCATCCTCTCCCCTCAAAGCCACCGGTGAAGTTATATTTCACATTGTCGAGTCCCATGGTTTCGCACACAATGTCCGCAATTCTCCTGACACTGGTTCTTGCGGCGTTTCCAAGATTCACTACCTCCCCTTCTCTGGTCTTTTCATAGATCAGGATCATTGCACCAATGCAGTCATCCACATGCATGTACGATTTTTCCTGTGTTCCGTCTCCCAGTATCTCCAGTTCTTTGTTGTTCTTCTTCAGTTTTCCAAGGAAGTCATGTATCACTCCATGGGTGGAATTCCTTCCCACTATGTTTGCGAACCTGTATATGACAGGCCTGATGCCGTAGTAATGGTAGTAGGACCATATGAAACCCTCATTGGCCAGTTTTGATGCACCGTATGTTGATATGGGCAGGCAGGGGCCATAGTTCTCCGGTGTGGGTATGAATGAAGCCTCGCCATACACTGTAGATGATGATGAGAACATGAGTTCAGGGATCTTCTTTCTTTTCATGAATTCAAGCACATTGTATGTCCCCTTCACATTGATATCCATATCCTTTCCTGTATATTCCGATCCTGTTCTCACATCCGAGTTTGCAGCAAGATGTATAACCAGATCAAAATTTTCTTGCAGTTTATCGAATGTTTTTTCATTCGTGATGTCACCTTTCAGGATAGTGACAGAATCCTTTCCTGTCAGGGTTTTGATATTCCCCTGATTTCCCTCAGAAAAATCGTCAAGAATTGTTATGCTATTCCTATCAAAAAGAAGCTGTGCCATGTTGGAGCCTATGAAACCTGCCCCACCGGTTATAAGAATGTTTTTTCCAGAGATCATAAGGGCTGAATCCCAACCAATATATTAATACTTGACACGTTGATTATATAAAAGGAATCAGGTCATTCCAGTATCAATCGTTTCCACTGATGTCCTGCTGCTCTGTATTCTGCTCTTTCCGGTCTCATCCTCAATAGTCAGGGTGAATGGCAGTATATTCACATTTCTTATGTTCTCAATGGATTCCTCTGCCCTCTCCATCTCCTCAGGTGTTTTTTCAGTATCCCTCAGGACTATTTCCATCCTGCCTGCAATATCATCCAGTATGCCTTCAATAGTAGTGATATTTCCTGTGGACATTTCACCGGGTTCTATCTCTGCACCTATTTCCGGAATAACTATCTTCGCAGAAGGTGACCTGTACACTGTGATCCTGAGATCATCCCTGTTCCTCACTAAAACGCTCAATCTTAGGGGCCTGCCGGATTCCATTGGGATAACATCATTCTTCTTGAAAAGGCACTTCTTGCAGAAATAGGACTGGACAAGAACCCTTCTCTCAAAGGCTATGTCCGTAATCATCTGTATGTAGAACAGTTTTGAATTGCATGCAGGGCATTTTATCTCCGTCTTCTCTTCCACAGGCGCATCAGGATTTTCTGACATACTGTTCCATCCATTCCCTGAGGGCCCCATGGATTATGACATTTCTGGACTTAAGCTGAGACACATCTTCAGAGCCTGTGAGAAGCATTGCAGTCTTCAGTTCCCTTATTATGGTTCTTATGTTCTTTTCCAGTACTTCATATGAGTTGTCTGCACCATCCAGTATTGTTCTTGCGAATCCTCCAGCATCTGCGCCCATGGCTATGGCTCTTGCAAGATCCAGTCCACTTCTCAATCCGCCACTTCCAACGGTGTACGTTTTTCCAGAACCAAGAGACACAGACACAGGGGAAGGAACGCCCCAGTTCCAGAAGGTCTTTCCTGCTCTGGTTTTTTCCATGTCTCCAGTGTTCTCTGCCCTGTAGTATTCAATGGCTGCAAAGCTTGTCCCCCCAAGTCCGCCAACATCAATTGCCCTGACACCGCAGTCCACAAGCTCGTCTATGTCTTCTCTGGAGAAACCCGCTCCGGTCTCCTTTGCTATTATGGGATAGCTTGAGCAGAGTTCTTTGACTCTTTTCATTACGCCCTTTGCATTCCTGTCACCCTCAGGCTGTATGAGCTCCTGGAGGAAGTTGAAATGTACTATGAGGAATTTTGCATCTATAAGTTCCAAAAGATAATCTATGTCCTTTTCTCCCAGAGCCTTCTTTTCCTGCTGTATGAGCTGGGGGGCCCCTATGTTTGCAAGCTTTACTGGTATCTTGTAATTGTTTATGACAGAGTATGTGTGGGCCAGTTCCTTCCTCTCCACCGCCGCCCTCATGCTTCCAAGACCCATAGGGATATTGAATTTCTCCGCAGCCCTTGCAAGGTTCTCATTAATCCTCTTTGCAAGCTCTGTTCCTCCGGTCATTGAGGAAATAATCATAGGGTAGTCGATCCTGTTGCCTATGAAGTCAATACCAGTTTTTATGGAATCATAATCAACCTCGGGCATGGCTCTGTGAATCAGAGTTATGTCATCCCAGAAATTATGCTGGGCATTTACCTCTTTTCCCTCTGCTATCCTTATATGCTCTTCCTTCCTGTTTTCTATCAT
>JAKARU010000085.1 GCA_021819225.1 Thermoplasmata archaeon | reverse complement strand
ACTGACTCATCATACTGTATAATATTCTGTAGAAAGAGCACCCTGTGTATCTGTGAGGAGAAATGCCTCAGACTAACCCCATAATATATTATTACTTCATGTTTATTAGGGATCAAATAATCATAAGATTGGATTTATGGAAAGATTAATCAATAAAAATGATAAAAGTACGGTTGCAACTCTGATGCTTCTTTCTCTGTTTGTGGATCAGTGGAATGTCTTTGTAGTTCCAATGTCCAATTTTTTTATAAAGAATTCTTTCATCAGGACAAATTTGATATTTGGCCTTGCAAGCGGAGCCATAATAGGTGGCGCAGCGGCTGGTTCAATGGTAGGTGGAATCCTTTCAGACAGAATTGGGAGGAAAAAGGTCTTCATCTACAACATGATTATATTCATTCTAGCTGATCTCGGTTCTGCAATTTCACCTGACCAGACCGTATTTATCATTTTGAGATTTATAGCTGGAATTGCAGTTGGGTCTGACCTGGCAAATTGCTATTGCTTTATCATGGATGCTATGAGCAGAGGGGACAGAGAAATCACAGGGGTCAAGAATACCCTCATGGCAAGCCTTGCCATTATGGTTATAAATTTCCTGATTCTATTCTTACTCTTTGGCAATGTTGATTACAGTGCAATTTGGAGACTGTCCATGGGAATATCAGCTATCCCGGCCGTCATAGCTTTGCTGGTATCGAGGACCCTGAAGGAGAGCCCCTACTGGAATAAATCTGATGAACGCAGAAAGGTTCGCTATTTTGAATTTCTAAGGCAGTTAAAGAGTGACAGCTTGAAATGGAGAACCACAAAGTTCAGCTGGATCTCCGGCATAGCAAGTTCGGTTGAGGTTGGAACATTTGCATTCTTTATCCCACTCATGATATCTAACTTCAGGATTTCCAGTATCATAGATCAGCGATTCCTGATCGTCTTTATTTATTCCTTTGGTCTTCCAGCAGGTGTTCTGGGACCAAGATTCCTGCCGAAAATAGGACTAAAAAACCTGAGCATATATGGGTATTCAATCACGCTGATCTCACTTATAGGGACTGGAATATTTATCATCTATGGAGATTATTTAATAGTGCCAATGTTCATGATACTTTTTGTGTGGGGAAATCACTGGAACAATCAACCCGTATTGACATCACAGTCCCTGATATCAGATCCACTGTACCGTGGTAGGGCAACAGGTTTTTCCAACTTCATTTCAGAGCTTCCTGCTTTTCTTTCCATAACCATTTTCCCCTTGGTAGCTGGCATAATAGGAATAGGGCTATCTACAATAATACTGGCCGTGGCACCAGCTACCGGCCTTTTGGTTTCAGTGCTTCTATTCAGAGAAATATATGGTTATGAAAATGACTTCAGAAGTGCAGAAATAGTTCAGATTGACGGCACATGAAATTTCATTGTGAATTTCTATCACTTCCTATTAATTCCCACAAAATATTTATTTAAATGCGCGTGATAGGAAAATGATGCTACAGGAAAATCAGATTGATTCTGAAGATTCATTAATCGCGCTCAGGATGGAATCAGTTGTAAAAACATTCGGGACTATTAAGGCTGTTGATGGCGTAGATATTCAGATAAGAGATAGAGAAAGGGTAGCTCTGCTTGGAGAAAACGGTGCAGGAAAATCAACAACAATCAGGATAATTTCTGGCTTGATGAAGCCTGATAGTGGTCTGGTGAGAGTATATGGCCACCGGCCGAGCTCAATTGAAGCGAAAAAATACATTGGATATCTTCCAGAAGATGCAAGTCCATACCTGAATCTTTCTGTCAGGGAGAATCTTGAATACATAGGAACAATTAGAAGAACTGAGAATCTTCAGGAGAGAATAGATTTTTTCCTGGATATGCTCGATCTGAGGGAAATGGAGAAACAGAAACCTCTTACACTATCCAGAGGAAACCGGCAAAAACTGTGCCTCGCTCTCTCGATTATTCATCAGCCGAGATTTGCAATCATGGATGAACCGTTGAATTATCTTGATATACCAACACAGGAGAAGGTATTCGAATATTTTGAGAAGATGAATGCAACGTTTCTAGTGTCAACTCACATCTTATCCATCGCCAGAAGATTGACAAGCAAGGTGATTATTCTGTCCTCTGGAAAAAAGGTATGGGAAGGACAGATTTCTGAACTTGAGGACCTTACGGAAGGTACAAAAACCATCGAAAGTATCGTGTCGGAACTGATGAAACATGTTTCTTAAGGTGCTGAAACTTCTTATCAAGTCAAGATTTTCAAGAAATTACCTTCTTGTAATACTGTTTATTTTCATATATTCCATTTTTACTGTAAATTTTGGACTGGATGATACTTCTAACTTTGGCTCATATTACCTTGCATTTTTCTTTCTCCTGTTTCTGCTTTCTGCCATATATACAGGTGGTATATCAACCACATCTGCGGACAGGGACTTTCTTCTTACATCTGCCATTGACAATCATGTTCTCGTTCCTGCCTTCTTCATCTCCCAGGCTCTTGCTTCATCTCTTATTTTCATTTCGGCCGCCTCTGCTTCTTTCATTGTATTAAAGAGTAATGAAACAGCACTACTCGTTGGTGTTGTGGATATTATATGCATGGCCATCCTTCCAATTTCAATGAGCCTGAATATGGCAGGTACTCCAAGACCTGCAAGAATTGGAGGCGCAGCTATCGCTGGCTTATGGGTGATCTCATCTTACCTGGGTTTCCCACTGGGACCATTGTCATTCCTTTCGGGCCATCTATTTGAGTCGTCAGTGTTTCTTATTATTGTTACAGTTGTTGCGACAGGGGTTTCCTTCAAGGCAATAAGCCAGGAATCTCTCCCATTCAAACTCTCCGCTATGGCATCAAAGTCAAAGGGATTTAAGGACCTCTTTAAATTCAGAGGCAAAAAACCTGCACTCGCTGTTTTTGAACTGCATTTCAAGCAGGTAGATTTCTCATCAAGAACTGCAAGTATGGGAAATATAAGAGTTAAGGTAAATAGAGTGAGTATTTACACAATAGGACTTCTAACTACCTTCCTGGGAGTTGCCTTTGTTATATTTCAGCTCTATTATGTGAGAACTCTTTCAAAGGTAGCATCTGATTCTCTTCTCTATATATTGTTTCCTGAAATTTACATAGCATGGGGAATTTCACTTGGACTCAGCACTGGAACTCTGTCAAAGGAGAGGGCATGGCTGGCTTTTATCTCTTTTCCAGTAGAACGATATATGCAGCTCACCGCACTTGCCAAGATGACACAGGCACTTTTTGTGTCCATTCCCATGATCACAGCAAACATCATTCTGGCCATACTTGGTATCCCTTTTTCCTTTGAATTCATATGGATTTTTGCCCTGCTTGTCCCCATATATTGCGGCATCAGTTTTTCCATGTCATTTTACAGGAAGACATTCCAGATCACGCAGGAGGATGTTCTGCCTTCGACTTACAATCTGACTCAATTCATCCTTCTTCCTGTCTCTTTCATAATGCTAGTTATACTTTTCATTGTAGCCTTTTTTGTTGGATCACTGCCATATACAATACTCGGTGCAGGAATTTTCCTTGCTGTGTTTCTGTTCAGGGAGGATCACTGGAAGAATGGCTTATACAGGATGGTGGAGAGCGGATATGTTTGATATTATCATGACCATGGTAATATGAGAGGGGTCCGTGAAGTTGGGCAAATTTTTTTATAAATTTATATATTAAACATTTGGTGTTGATAACATTGTTTATAAAGATAATTTGAATTTAAATACATAGTTATTCTTAAATACAAATTCAAAATGTCGAATTCGATACATGAATTTAGGAGAATATTCCGATAGTGCACTTTTCATTCTTTCGCTGAAACCAATGAGTGGTTATGAACTTTCAAGAAAATTGAAATGGGATGGTTCAATGGTTTCGGGAGGCACCATAAGACCATTGCTAAAGTCCCTTGAATATCACGGCTTCATAAGATATGAAATGAGGGGAAGGGCAAAGGTATATCATCTCACGTCAAAGGGCGAAAAGTATGTTTCAAATCTGCGCCTTTTCAGGGAAAATATAAGAGAAAGAATGCTGGCGGTGTCCATGGGAAGGGATCTACTGTTTCCTGATGTTCTCGCAAGTATTGAAGACACTACAATTCTGAATGAGGCAATAGACATGATGGCCTCTGTAATTATAAGGCAGGTGAAAGTTGCCTTTGTGCTTAAAAAAGCAGGAAATACTGAGGCAATAGATAGAATGGTTTCAAATCTCAATGAGGTCATCAAAGAGATACTCTCTGCAGAAAAACCAAAAATTAAGCAGTAATATGACATATCAGGAGATCTATATTAGAAGGAGTGATAATTGATGGATTTGACCTTATTCAATACAATAATTCTGTGGCTGCACATATTTTCAGCGATAATATTTGTTGGAGGTTCCTTTTTCATATGGGTGGTTGTGATTCCTGCCTCGTATAAGATAACTGATGATGAGAAGCTAAGGACGAGAATAGTGGGGCTCATAGGAAAACAGTTTGCCTGGATTACTAATGTTTTCCTGATAATACTGGTTTTCACAGGCATATATAATGCAACCTGGTATCTGAATTACAATTTTTTTGCACTTTTCAATACGCAGGGAGGAAACATTCTTCTGGTGAAAATTGTACTCGTGGGTGCAATGATCCTCATAATGTATGGAAACAACCTCTACCACGGAAAGAGGATCATGAAGATGGCCAGAGAAGGAAGGATGGATGAACTTAGAAAACTGAGGAAATGGTCTCACATGCTTTCTTATATTACACTGGGACTGATGATCGCCATAACTATAGCAGCTGTTGCACTTCAGTTTTACTGATTATGATATAAGAATACAGGGCAGGATCTTTCTCTTAAACAGTTCAGATGGTTTTTTATGATAAGGGAAACGTTTAAGCTGTTCTATGGCAGTATTAGACAAAAACTATCGTGTACTGGTTTTAGAAAGGTTTTGACAGTCAGCG
>JAKARU010000084.1 GCA_021819225.1 Thermoplasmata archaeon | reverse complement strand
TTCAGATCACAAGGCAGGAATAGTATGGCATACCCAGGGATCAGGCAAGAGTCTTACCATGGTATTCTACACAGGCAAGCTTGTCCTTGAACCCAACATGGAAAATCCAACTGTAATCGTGCTCACAGACAGGAATGATCTTGACGATCAGCTCTTCGGCACATTCGCAAGATGCCAGGAATTATTACGACAGGAACCGAAACAGGCAGATTCAAGGGATTCACTGAAATCACTTATCAATGTTGCATCAGGAGGCATCATATTCACGACAATACAGAAATTCCTTCCTGAGGAGGGAAACGATTTTCCACTTCTTTCTGAGAGGAAGAACATTGTTGTTATAGCAGATGAGGCACACAGGAGCCAGTATGGCTTCAGGGCAGATATATCAAAGGATAAGAAAGAAATCAAGTACGGCTATGCAAAATATCTCAGGGATGCAGTCCCAAATGCAACATACATAGGATTCACTGGAACACCAATAGAGAAGGAAGACAGATCAACACCACAGGTCTTCGGCAAATATGTTGATATATATGATGTGCAGCAGGCAGTGGAGGACGGATCAACTGTTAGAATATACTATGAAAGCAGGCTTGCAAAGCTGGAACTCAAGCCAGAAGAGAGGCCACAGATAGACAGGGAGTTTGAAGAGGTAACAGAAGGGGAGGAGATATCAACAAGGGAAAAACTCAAAAGCAAATGGGCAAGGGTTGAGGCTGTTGTAGGAAGTGAGAACAGGATCAGGATAATAGCAAGAGACATAGTGGATCACTGGGAATCAAGATCATCTGTCCTTGAAGGAAAGGCAATGATCGTAACGATGAGCAGGAGGATTGCCATTGAGCTCCACGATGAGATCATAAAATTGCGACCAAACTGGTATGACAATGATGACGACAAAGGGATCATAAAGGTAATAATGACAGGATCAGCAGCAGACGGACCGAAGTGGCAGGAACACATAAGGAACAAGCAAAGGAGGCAGCATCTTGCAGAGAGGATGAAGGATCCCGGTGATCCCTTGAGCATTGTAATCGTAAGGGATATGTGGCTGACAGGATTTGATGCACCGAGCCTTCATACCATGTATATTGACAAGCCAATGCAGGGACACACATTAATGCAGGCAATTGCAAGGGTGAACAGGGTATTCAGGGACAAGCCCGGCGGCCTTGTTGTTGATTACCTTGGGCTTGCCTTTGAACTGAAGAAGGCATTGTCACAATACACGGAAGGTGACAGGAGGGAGACTGGCATACCAATGGATCAGGCCATAGCAATCATGGAGGAGAAATACGACATCGTTACAGCAATGTTCAATAATTTTGATTACAGGTCATTCTTCACCGAAGATACAAAACAGAGACTGTCCATAATAGAGAAGGCAATGGATCACATCCTTTCACAGAAAGATGGAAAGGAAAGATACATGAGGAATGTGACAGAATTAACAAAGGCCTTCGCACTGGTTGTTCCTGATCCTTCTGCCATGAGGATCAGGGATGATGTTGGCTTCTTCCAGGCTGTTCGATCAGCATTGATCAAGAACACAGACTCCAGGAGGGTTGATTCAGGGCAGTCAGAAACTGCAATAAGGCAGATACTTTCAAAGGCACTTGTTTCTGATCGTGTCATAGACATATTTGCAGCTGCTGGATTGAACAAGCCTGACATATCCATATTATCAGATGAGTTCCTTGCAGAAGTGAAGGACATGCCACAGAAGAACCTTGCATTCGAGATGCTCAAGAAGCTCCTTAACGATCAGATCAGGATCAGGCTCAAGAAGAACCTTGTGCAGCAGAGATCATTCATTGAGATGTTAGAAAAGGCAATTCGGTCATATACAAACAAGAGCATAGAAACCGCAGAGATAATACAGGAACTCATAGACCTTGCAAAGAAGATCAGGGATGAGCAGAACAGGGGAAAGACCATGGGATTGAACGATGATGAGATCGCATTCTATGATGCTTTAGCAGACAACGACAGTGCAAAGCAGGTTCTTGGAGATGAGACATTAAGGGATATTGCAAGGGAACTGGTCATCATAGTAAAGAAAAACATAACAATAGACTGGTCAGTGAGGGAAAGCGTGCAGGCAAAGCTGAGGGTGATCGTGAAGAAGGTCCTGAAGAAATACGGATATCCACCAGACAAGCAGGAGAAGGCAACAATCACGGTACTGGAGCAGGCTAAGCAACTGGGATATGAGTGGGTGAATTGAACAACCTAACATTATCTGTCGTCTTTACAATCTTGGGTGGTCTAGTAGCAGGACTGGTAGGATACGTTGCTACGATGGTAAGTTTGCGAGAACAAAGGAAGCAGAGACATCTTGAGGAACATAAGGAAAACCTTAGGTCTGTAAGCAAAGCCATTGACCAAATAGTTGGAGAAGTTTGGATTTTTGTCTTTGGTACAGGAGAATTAAAGCTCCCTAGACCCACTTTCGGAAATGAGAGGAGAGTTAAACACATACAGATAAAGAATGAACCTATACAATTTGAGGTAGGAAGCCAGTTCTCAGAAAATGGCCATGTTATTCAAGTGGGAATTGATACCATTCTTTATGATGATATAACGAAACACTTCCCATTGCTAAGTAAACTGTTAGCAAAAACGGAAACAGAAGTAAGGAAGAATGGAATTAAAATCCTTCAGCTCTTAAATTCACTTTCTGAGAAAATATATGAAAAACTTGGGACTAGCAATATTGAATTTCCAAGTTGGATTAAAACTGTACCCGAGAGCAAGATTAAATTTTCAGAATTAAATAATGAATCAATAGAATCAAATTATGCCGGTTCTTTATTTCTCATGGTAATTGGTGAGGACGAGGAAAACTGGCCTAGCAAGTTAAGAAACCTAAGATATTATGGGCTGTACGATGAGTTTAAAAGATGCTCAAATGAAATCAGAGGAGATTTTAGTAGTGAATCAACCAATCTTATCGATTTATATAGACAGCTTAATAGCATAGTTGAAACAACAAAGAAAGAAATAGATGAGATTGAACACACTACTAAACTGAAGGGTAAATGCAAATATGTGTAGTTACCTTTAAAAACGATTCATATGGCCATGCATATTAAAGCGTCCCAAATGTTGTGTAATCATGAAGGACTCTTATCCTGGAACATTTCCCTGATCCAATCAATGCATTTATAATATCCCCTCAATGATCAATACCGTATATCTGAAGGACAACAAGGATCTTCACGAATCAATTCTCTTGGATCAGATTATCGCAATTCTTAAATACATTAAAATTAATTTGTTTATTTGGACCGATGAGTATGTATAAAAAAATTGAAAAGAAAGATGTTAACTTGATTGAAAGATGCATAGGAAAAATATTAGAGGATAAAGGAATAGTACCAAATATTAAGCCGTATGGAGTTACACATATTGAAGAAAAAGAAAAAAATATACTCGAGATTTCAATTGATAAAGAAATTTTTATTAAAGATGTGAAAGACGAGATTAATAAATGTCTGAAGGACTTATATCTAACGGTGCTCGAAGAAAATGAAAAGGATAATAGAATTATTTTAACATTGCGAGGAATGGATAAAGAAGAAATTTCTAATAGACACGATATCGAAACAATTCCAATATCGCAGATTACACATGGCAATCAAAGGAAGGTAAAAGGACTTACAGCTAAACTGTTTTATCCAATTTATCGATCAGAAGCGGAGGATTATTTCGTGAATGTATATTACCACTCTGAGGAAATTCTATTTAACAGGTCATTCGTTCACAACATAAACCAACAAGGGGAGATAGAGCTCATAATGCCAGAAGATGAAACAGGGAAAACACTAATTGATATACAAATAGGAGGAATAGACTTAGATAATGTGAAAAAAATAAAAATTAAAATCTTAAACTTATTACCTATATTAAATCACAACAATCAATATGACAACTACGAATGTGGACAAGGGGAAGAATGGGTATCTGAATACCAGAAAGAGGATGGGACACACGTAGAAGGGTATTGTAGATCTAAAGAAAATAAAAAAGGAGGGAAACCTCATTGGATTAATCCCAGTCATAGGAGAAGGAGATAGGTTGAAAGTTTGTTTTCGTTCAATTTTGTAAATTCATATATACATATATCCATTACACAACTGAATGAAAGGTTTTAACGAATTAGTTGATCGATTGAATGAAATCAGCAACCAGTGGATTCATTCCAACAGGACCCATGACACTGGCAATGGGAAAACACTTGAAGATCTATTGGGGATCAAGGAAAACAATTTTCCAGGTCCAAACGGTGAGAAGGTAGAATTGAAGTCCGCAAGAAAGAATTGATAGTATCACGAATCTTGTGTAGATATTAGTTATGATTTGAATCTCCGTGAAATGGAAAAGGATGTGGCAAGAGTATCTATAATGGAATTAACGTAAGTATGAGATCACAGACATGTTTAGGGAAAGGTATTGTACTGGATCCAGGTCAATTGCCAATTATGCCGTAACAACTGCATCTGTTCATGATTCGCAGATCGACCTTTCCATTCCAGGCATCGTGAATTACAAGGACAAGGGATATCTTAACATTGTGGAGAAATATAGCTTTATGCGGCATTCTCAAACTGTAGCAATTCTTGTTCGCTACCTTTATTTATCAAAAAGCGTCAATTTATAGCAAAAATAGTTAGAATTCATGACAGATTTCAACTTCTAGGTTTTTACCCTATACTAATATATTATCTGTCTTTTCGACTTTATTTACTTCTTTTAAACTCATAAATATACATGTATTTTCTACTCGCAATATTTTTCTCTGAAGGTCCAAAGTTTTTATAATGAGCTTTTGGTATAAATCTGAAAAAAAATAGAGTGAGAAAGAAAAATAGGGAAGAAAATATAAAGGCAAAAAAAACGTTATAAAATATATGAGCATAAAAATAGAAAACAGAGGCTTCAAATGCTGAAAAGAAAACTATTACTATGAAGAGACCTATCATTATTGGGTACTTAACTCTTTTATAAT
>JAKARU010000083.1 GCA_021819225.1 Thermoplasmata archaeon | reverse complement strand
TTGTGTTCTGAAAAGATCCTGTTTATGTATTCCTCCATTAGGTCTATTCCACTGACAACATCTGCTTCAACGTTTATTGCTGTTTCTATGTCCTGCAGGAAATGAAAAAAGTAGGCGAGGAATGTGGTCTTACCAGCCGCTGGAGGTCCGATAATGGCAATTGCATCTTTCTGTTCATATTTTGCATTGGCGGTTGATACAACATTTCTCTGCTGGTAATTCGTCTGATTCTGACCCACGCTGACCTGCTGCTTCTGATTCGCTGGCTGATCTTTATCCCTGTTAAATTCAGGCTTGTATCCTTCGTTAATCACTGGTTCTCCTGCCATTGACATCGTGTTTGTCACATTAGTTCCAGCGATGCCAGTGCTGTTTTTTACATTCTTCATATGAAGCACCTTAGTTGTGTGGTAATTCACCATAAACATTAATGCTATTAAGATTTCTGTGAATTCAATAAAATATATAATATTATAATTAAAAATTATTGATCCGGAAGATGAGATTATGCCCATAAAGGCAAGAATGGAGAGTGCACCTACAAATCCTGTGGCTCCCCTAATTCCTGGTGTGGATATGGACAGTAGCGTACCAACTGAAACTGTAAAATAGATTGGGTACCATAACGCTTCAAGATATAGGATTTCCGCGATTGACCCATTGAAGTTCGGGATTCTTACTCCTGCTATAACCACCAGAGTATTGAAGAACATCCCTAGCCCCGTAAGGAACGATACTGCTACATACCTCCTTGAGGCTTTGGAGAATCTATGGTCCACAGCACTGGTGACCCTTCTTAATCTTGAGATTGAAGAGGAACTGAGAAACATGAAGATGAAACCGATATATGGTATCATTGATAGTATCACGTAAATTCCCGTTTCGATGGAACCACGGGAGAGGTTTCTATAATAAATGTCCTGTGAGCCCAGTATCTTCTGGTTTGCTTCTTTGACATAATGACTGATTGATAGATACCATGAAAGTAGAATTAGGGAGCATACAATTGTAAGAAAGATAATTAATCCAATCGCTCCTCCATATCCGAACTGATTTAATAGAATTCCCGGTATTATGATAATTCACCTGTAAACTTTATTTTTATATGCGTTGATCTCATCCCAGCTTCTGAAGAAATCCATAATTTGTAATGAAGATTCTGTATAATAAATCACTTTTTCTTGAATACTTCTTCATCCTGAACTTTTGACTGAATGCCAAGACCCTCTTTTTCCATTGATTTCCATACATATATTACATCCTTGGTACTGCAGTCTGTCATCCTTACTATGGATTTCAGCCTTGCAATGCCGGATATCTTCAGCTCATCCAGTGTTTCCCTTCTTATCTTCTCTATCTTATCCTTCCCTGGCGGTTGATCCTTTGCCATAAGTATATCACTGATTTCAACAGACTGGCCGTTATTTTCGTTGAAATAAACATTACCATTCCTCATATCTTTGAGTAACAACAGGAAATTCTTGCTGTCTACACCGTTATTTGATGAATTCTTCACCTGGTCTATTACGCTATCCTCAAATCCATTTGGAGAACCTATAACGGCGATAATGTACGAATTTTCCATGTTCGAGGTTTCTATGAGGACTCCCAGTATTCTTGCAAGATCGCTGTTATTGAATGGATGCTGGTCTATCCCTATTCCCATATTTCCTTCCTTCCGGTAAATTTCAGATTCGTGTACATTGTATATAAATGCCACACCTATCCTTACATCATTCCTGAGAAACCTTCTCTTCTGGTATCTATACATTATTGCCCTGCTCTTTACGGGATATGTTCCGTCTCCATTCAGCTCATTCATTTCAGAAAACGTGTTGCTGTTGATTATGTCCTTAACTTTCACGCTTCCTTCAAAATCCATTCTTGGATTGGAAAGCCTTATGGACTTTTCATCAGTGAATAGTGATTCTGCAGTTTCGAAGAATGCAACTTCCCTTATCCTTGCCTCTTCTTCAGAACAGGCAAATGATGAATCAAATGTTCCGGTACCACTTTTACTGGAGACTGCGATCAACTTCTTCAGGGTATTCAGGGTGCCAATCTGTGATTCTATCTCATTCTCCATCTTATAATTCGAATCCCCGATCAGCGACTGGATCCTCTTCATTTCTATCTCACGTAGCTCTGGGTTACCAGATATATCAGGATCTGAGTTTAGTCTCCCCATCTCATTTTCCAGCTCATTTATCTTTCCCTTCATTTTCAGCTCAAAGGTCTTCAATTCCTTCAATGGTGATTCAATGTCGAAGCTCTTGAGTGATGCCAAGTCCCTGTTCTTCAGGAGTGTTGTTGCTTCCAGTACTTTATTGTAAATCTGGTCAAGTTCATTGCCTGATATCATTTCTGTCAATTCATTCTCTATCTTTGATCTTCTATTTTCCAGGTCCAGTGAAATTTTCAGCACCCTTTCATAATTGTTGAACAGTTTCTTTATCTGTCCCGGATCGATCTGAATGAATGAAATCACCCCTTCAGTTATCTTTTGAAATCTGTTGCGGTATTTTTCCTCCATGGCCTGTGAAATTTCCCCTCTTACGTTTTTGCCAGACAATATATCAATGGTGGAAAGGAAATTCTCCATATTCTCATTGTACCATTCCTTGATCAGCCTGTATATCTGGTCATCTCTGTTTATCAGTAGTGTCTTTATGGATTCGCTATTCATTGAATCTATTCTTGAAAAATGTTCAAGTTTTTCGACAGCCTCATATTCATCATCGGTGAATTTCCTTACGTACTGTTCTATCTCCTGGTCATCGTACGTCTTGTTTTCAGAATCCTTCCTGAAGGAAAGTGATATCTTGAGCTGGGCCAGCTTTATATTAGCCAGGGCACTCTTGGCCATTTCCATTCCAATTTTATCAGCACATCTTGTTCCTATGGTTGAGTAATAATTATCGAGGTCTCTCATCATTCTTTTTCTGCTGCTTGTGTCCATTGTCACGATGTCCATGTAATCCCGTCCAGCCTCCTGAAGAGCCCTCCTGAAAATTGTAATGCATTCACTTTCCATTTTAATACAGTAATAAAAGCACTTACCCCTTTATATTAATTTCTACAACATGAAAAGAATAGATTTATTTAAGTGAAATATTATTAACATTAAGGAAAGCTATGGAAAATGAAATTTTGAATAAAATAACACAGTTAGAAAGTTCAATGAACAGGAAAGCAGTTATCATAAATACAAGACTTAGAAACTTGCAGCCACTGGATGAGGACGTGGAAAAGATTATTTTCTCGATCATGAAGAAACTTTTTCCGAAGAGAGATGAAACAGCTTCCGGTGAAAATGAAACTGTTCTTATAATTTCGGGATACTGGCCATACTCTTCCCGTTTAACGGATTCACTTATTGGGTTTCAGAAAAGATTCAAGTACGATACTATTGGAGGCGGATTTGTGAGTGGTGGAATGACCCTCTTCTTTAAAAGTGGAAGGAAGAGGTTCAGGAAGGCAGACACAATAATTTCAACTATCGGTGTTGGAGAGATCATACAGGATTTTAATTCAACAATTCTCCAGAACATGAAATCATTCGTGCCTGAACTGCCCGATCAGCAAAATGTGCCCGTGAGGGAAATCCTGAAGAATTACTCTGCAGATAACGTACTGGATGTAGATTTGATAGACCAGATAAATATTAACAAGATTTATAGAAATTACGTCGAATCCATTGGAAAGAAAATTTCTCTCCTCTCTGGAGGTGCAACAGGCTATAAGGATATTATAGATGAAACAGGTAACTGCCCATATGTGAAGGAGGGTATTGATGAATATCTATCTCAGGAGCAGGAGAAAGAAGTTGATGAAATTGTGGATTCTATCGAGGAAATAGAAGCAGAAGAAGTGGTTAAATCCAGGGACTTCAGGAAACAGTGGATCAAGATCTATTCAGGCCACTCAATGTTCTCACTTTACCTGGATAACCTTGGAGCCATCAGGGAGATAAAGAGTATATGAAGGCGGATTAGAAGATGGATCACGCAGAATTGAGGGAATTATTGGAAAAAGGTCTCAAGGCAGAATACGATGGTAACAGGAAGGAAGCCGTATCTCTTTATAGCAAGGCAATGGATATACTTAAGGATGAACTCAGAACAGATAACCAGATCAAAAGAGAAAAAGTTCAGAGACAGATTAAATCAATTCAAGCTGCTATTTCAAGATTGAAAACAGGAGATTCTTCTGATAAAGGCGGAACTAATGAAGGACAGAAGATACTTGAAGAACTTGGACTAACACTTGAAAACGGAAACGGTCCAACTATGGACGAAGTTGCTGGCATGACGAAAGTAAAGGAAGAGATGTACACCCAGATTATATATCCCCTGAAATTTCCAGACCTGGCAAAGGAATTCAACATCAAATTTGGAGGAGGTATACTTCTCTATGGTCCTCCAGGAAATGGGAAGACGTTCCTTATAAGAGCACTTGCCCGCGAGGCAAAGATGAATTTCATTTATGTTAACCCGTCGAGCCTGTTCAGCCAGTGGTTTGGTAATTTTGAGAAGAATATAACCAACCTTTTCAGGGCAGCGAGGGAATTATCGCCCTGCATCCTTTTCTTTGATGAACTTGATAGCCTCTTTCCATCCAGGGATCAGGTTAATAGCGACGCGGCAAGAAGAGGTGTTTCACAGTTCCTTAATGAGATTGGAGGGTTTTCATCTGATTCGTCAGATAGGCCAGTGGTGATCCTTGGAGCAACGAACGTTCCATGGCAACTGGATCCTGCAGTAACAAGACCGGGAAGATTTGACCGGATGATATACATTCCTCCCCCCGATCTGGAAGCAAGAAAACTGATACTTCAACACTATCTCTCTAAAATTAAAAGGCTTGGGAAGGTAGATGTTGATGAACTGGCTATAAAGACGGAAGGTTACAGTGCTGCAGATCTTGAATATCTGTGTAAATTCACAACTCAGAAAGCTTTCTTGAGGGCAGTGGAAGGTAACAATGAAGAGTTAATAACGGATAAATCCATGAATGAAGCTATGCTT
>JAKARU010000082.1 GCA_021819225.1 Thermoplasmata archaeon | reverse complement strand
ATATGAAAACTACCCTAAAACTCCAAAGGACTTTGATGCGTTCAAGGAGAGGGTTGTGAAGGAGATAGAGAACACAAAGAAGAGATTTCCAACTTCACCTCTCTGAAAATTGAAATTTTTTATCATTCTTTTAAGATGAATTCCCAGATGTACTGGTTATTTATCAATGGTATCTTTTTAAGATCTGCAATGTGTGAAATCTCCTTCCTTAAATGACTTTCTGTACTGCAGATCACATTTATATTACCTGAAGAGTTTATAATACCAGTAGCTTCTTCCTCCGTCAATTCCTTTATTTCACCACCATCAATAAGCGTGATCCTCTGGCGGTCATAAAATATGTATTCTTCAGACTTAATCCTTAGAAATGATTTAATCCTGTCCTTCAGAATGTCAATAGTTGGTGCCCTTACCATTGCCTCCCCGGTAGATCTCATTTCGGCAGAAAGCATATAGTCGCTTTCGTGAAACCTGTTAAAGGGGAATACTGGTATCTTTGCTGCATAATCCTTCACATCTATGTCAATAGTGGTATTGCTCCGACCAAGGATCATTGCGATCCCATTTTCAACCCAGTTTACTCCTGACCATTTACTTATAAATGGAACAGTTCTGCTTGCCCGTGCATTCAGCTCAATGACATAGAGCAGACCATCCTTTTCCATGAACTGTATATTTGTGAATCCACTAATGGAGTAAAAATCAAGAAACTTCTCAGCAATAACCTTCATCCTCGTTTCAAGTTCCTTATCCGGTATGTCCGGACCGCAAATTGCCATAGAGTCCCCGGAGTGAATTCCAGCGGGTTCAATCTGTTTCAATATGCCTGCAATCATAAGCTGCTTACTACTGCTTATGAAATCCAGATCATATTCTGTGGCTCCTTCAAGCAACTCAGAAATCAGTAATGGAAATTTTACAGTACTACTTTTCATTTTATTTATGAAGGTTTCAATATCCCCAGGGGATCTGCTCACAAACATTGAAGACCCCCCTATTATGAAGCTGCCTCTTATTATTACCTTGTTCTGCAATAATTCTGATTTTTCTCTTATTTCTTCACCGCTGAACGCCTCATGCCATTTAGCCTGAGCTATACCCAGATGATCAAGGTCCCTGGAAAATGTTGACCTATTCTCAATTCTTGCTATGGATGAGGGTTTTGTTCCCATAATTATATCCTCACCGTATATCTTCCCAATTTCGTATGCCATGTTCTGCCCGGTCTGCCCGGAGAACTGTATGATTATTCCAGCTGGCCTTCTTTTTTCAATTATTCCACTTACATATTCCAGTGTGAGGGGATCAAAATAGAGTTCATCTGATGTGTTAAAATCGGTAGATACGGTTTCAGGGTTTGAATTTATCATGAGTGATCTGTAGCCAAATTTCTTCAGTGCCTGTATAGCCTTTACAGAACTGTAATCAAATTCAAGACCCTGTCCAATCCTGTTTGGGCCAGAGCCAATAATCAATACTGAATCTTTTCTCATTGGACCACACTCATCATCCTCATAATACGTTGAATACAGGTATTTCGTCCTTGAACTGAATTCGGAGGAAGATGAATCTATCATCCTGAAACTTGGAAAGAGACCAGCTTTCTTCCTCATTAAGAGGATTTCAGACTCGTTTATTCCAGTTTTCCATGAAATTATTCTGTCAGGATATCCATATCTTTTTAGTTCCGGAAGGTAATCTTCAAGATTAACTACAGACTTTCCGAGAAATTTGAACATATTAGATAACCTTTGGACTATTTCTATCTGCCAGCCTGTCAGTGTCGCTATCAGATTGAGATCCATCTCCTGATTCAATGCAGATATTACATATCCAAGCCTCTTCCAGTTTGCCTGTTTTAAATTATTCAGGATTTCATCCTCATCTACTTCTGAGAAATATCTGCTGAAATCAATTTCTGTAGCTGCTACAGCCTTGAGAAAAGCCTCCTCGAAGGATCTTCCTATACCCATGGCTTCTCCCGTAGATTTCATGGATATTCCTATGGAACCAGAATCAGTGAATTTTCCAACAGGCCATATGGGAATTTTAACTATTACATAATCCATCGATGGCTCAAAGGAAGCAGAGGTATTTTCAGTTATGGGATTTGAAATTGAAACCAAAGAATCTCCCAGAATTACCATGGTTGCAACCTTTGCAATTGGATAACCACTCGCCTTGGAAGCAAGGGCGGAAGATCTGGAAGTACGCGGGTTTATTTCCACAACAAAGAAATTTCCACTTTCCATGTCAACTGCAAATTGAACATTGCAGGCACCAACAATTCCGACTATGTCCGCTATATTCAATGCTGTCTTCCTCATCCTCTGGTGAATATTATCTGGAATCGTCAGGGATGGTGTTACCACAATACTTTCTCCCGTATGTACTCCCATTGGATCAATATTTTCCATGTTGCATATCATTATACTGTTCCCTGAATTGTCCCTGATAACCTCGTATTCCATTTCAATAAGGCCCAGCAGGGACTTCTCAATGTCCACGGATTCCTGGGCTGAATCTGAAAATATTTCCTCCAGGACCTGGACCAGTTCTGATCTGTCCTTAATTATCTTGCCTGATAACCCGCCCAGCGAAAAAGAGGTCCTGAGGATGACTGGAAAGAAATCAATTTCTGCGGCTATTTTTCCATAATCACTTCTTTTTAGAGAAATAGACCAAGGTATTGCTATGCCGTTTTTTTCCATTACAGAATGAAATACCTCCCTGTCTTCTGCGATTCTTATGGATTCAGGTTGAGTTCCAAGGATTTTCACATTTTTTTCTTTCAGGAAACCATTGTTATGCAGCTCCATTACAAGATTCAGCGCGGTTTGCCCCCCCATTGATCCAATTATGTGCGTTACTCCTTCTGTTTCAATTATACGCTCTGCATTTTCCCTGTTTATGGGTTCAATGTATACCTTATCTGCATTGTAGTTATCTGTTTGGATTGTTGCCGGATTTGAATTGAGGAGGATTGTGTAAATATTTCTTTCCCTCAATATCCTGCAGGCCTGGGTTCCTGCATAATCAAATTCAGCAGACTGCCCTATGACCACAGGTCCCGAACCGATCACCAGGACCCGCATATCCTCTTCCCTAGTTTCTGATTCCATCCATTACACTCCTCATTATATCAAAAAACCCGGTGCTGTCCCTAGGTCCGGGTGAGCCTTCCGGGTGAAACTGTGCACTCAGCAGCATTTTCTCCTCCATTCCAATCATTTCTGGTGTACCATCGTTCATGTCCCTGTACATTATTTCTACACCACTGATATTAAGTGAATCCTCTGCTATCCTGAAATTGTGGTTATGTGATGTGATGAATGACCTTTGTCCATTCCCAACAGAGTGATTTGAACCATGGTGACCGAACTTCATCTTTTCAATCTTTCCTCCAATGACTTCGCCTATAATCTGATGTCCCAGACATACACCGAAAACGGGCACTGTTCCTATGACATTTTTCAGTTCCTTTTTCAATTGCCTGAATACTGCGTTTCCAGGATCGCCAGGCCCGTTTGACAGAAAGATTCCATCATAATCCTCATACGTCTCAGGCAGATTGAATATGTTAACGACTTCAAGATTCCCGAGCTTTGAAACTTCCCTCAGAAGAGACGACTTCGTGCCCATGTCAACAAAGAGAATTTTCTTCTGTCCTTCTCCATTGATGATATAGGATTCCTTTGTTGAGAATTTTCTTATCAGTTCCTCTGTGTCCATTTCCGGGAAATGATCCGGCATCCTATCCGTGGAAGTAATGAAACCTTTAAGGTTTCCAGAATCCCTTATTTTTTGGGTTAACTTTCTCGTATCAATACCGTATATTCCTGGAACATGCTTCAATTTTAGCAGATCGTCCAGATTTTTGAAACTACTATTTCCAGGTATGATTCCATCCTTGACCACTATCCCGCTTGCACTTATCCCGTCACTCTGGGCTATGTCCTTCATATAGTCATAATAGAACATTGAGGGGAAGTTGAACACTATAATCTGACCCCCATATGATGGATCAGTCATTATTTCATAATATCCTGTGAAGGATGTATTGAAGACAAGTTCACCAGTTGAACTGTCACATGAACCAAATGCCTTCCCCTCAAAGGACGAGCCATCCTCGAGAAGAAGGTATCTTCTCACTTCAGGCATCCTCCTTTGTTCACAATGCGGGCATACCCAGAGAAATTCTCGTAAAATTCTTTAACGTTTCTCTGTTTCATTAGACCCTAAAAAGACTGATTATTCTTTCCTATAAAAATATTGGCACGAATGGATCAGATACCACCGTACAAATAGGGAAAAGCTAATAATTGATTGTTACGATTGTAACGGATGAAATTCACCTATGCAAACGGGAAGGTAGATTCTGGTACAGGGGAGTTTGCATTAATAACTAAGTCAGGATTTGCAGGGAATCTTTCAATTAATGTTTCTGGGAACTTCAATGCAATCATAAAAAGAAACACAGCCGGACTTGTAATTTATGCTTCAAATGGAAGGGTAGGCATTATAAAAAGAAACCTTAACGTTGTAATTGGAAATGAAGAATATTTCGTCAGGTTGAATGAACTGGGCTCAATTGTTTCAAAGAAAGATTCTGAAACAGTCATACGTGATTCAAATTCTGATGTGCTTACCTTAAGGAGGCAGGGTAAGGAGGTCATAGCAGAAATCAACGACAGTAAATACATCCTCCTGGCGATGATATATCTTGCCCTGACCGGTTATTTTGAGAAAAGTATTGCAAAAATGCCAAGTCCATTCTCCCGGAGGAATGGCATTATTTCCAACATCATGATTGTCGCGGCAATTCTTGTGTTCCTGTTCCTTAACACGAAATATATAGGTGGTATTTATGGAGGGCTCGCACTTACTGTGCTGATCCTTGCTGGTGCTTTCATACTGAGAAGAATACCACCCAGGATGAATGATAATCCAAAACCTGACAGGTAATTTATTCCACCCTGATGGATGATATTGCTTCCTCCATACCAGTTAGAGGAGATTGAAACTTACCTACTGATCTTTCTTTAATTTTTCAAGCATTTGGATCCTCTTTG
>JAKARU010000081.1 GCA_021819225.1 Thermoplasmata archaeon | reverse complement strand
CTTAAATGGAGAAATTCAACACCACATGGTTTTCTATTTTGCCCTAAAATGTTTCAACGTATTACCCATGAAATGAAACTGATTGGAGCGGAAAAATTTGTTGAGATATTTGTTGAAAGAATGGCGACTCTTAAAGACAGATTGGGAATGATACTGGTTCAGATGCCGCCTTCTTTGAAATTCAGGAATAAAAGAGTGATCATAGAATTTCTACAGAGCCTGCCGTCAGAATTCAAATTTGCCATAGAATTCAGGAATATTTCGTGGTTTAACGAGGACATCTATTCACTGCTTGAACGATATAATGTCACAATTGCCTGGTCCGACACACCGTTTGTGGACAGAAACTATGCAATGACAGACAGAAATATCTACTTGAGACTTGTCGGAGATCGAAGTATTAATGATTCTGAATTTGGCAAAATTTCTGTCGATAAGGAGAAATCAATTGAGGATTGGGTGTCGAAAATAAAGGAGATGGATAACGAATTTGACCATGCCTTCGTCTTTGCCAATAATCACTATCAGGGTTTTGCACCAGGAACAATAAATATATTACGTAAAAAACTTGGTATGGAGGAGATTAGGTTCCCGGTAATGGATATGAACAAAAGCCAAAGGACCCTTTTCTGATCTACAATATTTCCTCTTCTCTCCTTAAATTAATTCAATTTTAATTCAAATCAATCTAAATAAAGGGAGAAACAAAAATGTTGTTAACTCATATGTGATAGAAAATGCCTGATTATGGATGAGACTGATACCGGTTTCTATTTTATCTAACAATTTTTTCGAATGTGGAAAAATCAAAAATGCTCTGAAGATATGGTTTCCAATCGCCATATTTGGATCTGGAACCTGAAAGTATAAAGAGTAATTCCTGCACGAATATGGAAGGCAAAATATACCAAATCGTGAATTGATTGCCGATAAGTCTTTGAATACTCCCTACCGTGAGTATTCTGGCTGAATTAATCTCATTGGAAATATACCCTATAAATGGATTGGTAGATGATGCATAATAAAGAGATCCTGGAATTGTTTCTCTTACCCTGCTATTTGGAGCCAGCAATTTCTTTGTGATATAAACACCATCTATGGTAGCAGACCCGTATGGAAGCTTTACCAGTCTTGTCCACGAATCGCCTATTGGATTATTTTCCGGCATTAGCTCGACAGGAGGCGGTGAATCCGTTCTTATCTCAATAACGGATAAGAAAGTGCGTTGCTGAGTTTCTGCGAGAACAGATAAGAAGCCTCCAGAAGGGCCAAAATATTCAAGAGCTGCATTATCAGATTCTGGAAGTCTCAACAGTATTATTTCAGATACCTTCTCCGATTCGACATGGTTGAAAGATATCTCGATTCTGTAAATCCCGTGGTCGATCCAGAAAGCTGACAAAACAGTTGAATTGAGCGCCAGCAGTTCCCTTATCATTGCGAGAAACCGGAATGATTTAACAATCTTTCTTCTGATTCTCCAGGTGCCATTTTTTTCAATCGCATCGAATCTTTGAAGGAATAACCTGAGGTCTCTTGGCATATCATTACTGCTCTTGAAGAACAGATTTACTTCAGCGTTGTCTCCGATGAGATACAGGCCAACTTCTGAACTAATAGAGAACCTGTCGGATGCTTGCGATAATTCATCATCAGGCAGAATAGACAGCCTTATTTTTGTATCCAAAGAGGACAGTTCTTCAAGCATGACTAACGACCATTACTGAGACTTTGTTAATAAACAATTTCCTCTTTTACGCCTGATTCAGATGCATTATCAGATCTATTCATAGATTAAACCGCATATTCTTCTATGTATTTGAATTCAAGCAGGTTAATTAACTGTGTAGCGGCTAATACTGGCTTATACCACAAAAAACAATTACTTCCAATCTAATGTAAATAAGGTATCCCTTGTAGTTGGAAAAGATGGCATGATTTGGATACGGGAAATCACAAAAAATAAATTGAAAAGACACTTTCAAGTATTGTTGATGAGCAAATGGCATCCGAGAATTTAACAGAGCTGCAATCCACAGAAAATTCTATTTTTGATGCCATCAGGTCCAATAAAAAGAGGATCAGTGTAGTTGGCGAAAGGTATACAGGCAAAACATTCCTTGCAAATTCTATCGACGGGCTCCCTGAATTTAAGGATTATAAGATAGTTGATTGCCAGTACGAGATAGATGGCAGATTCCCCATTGAATCTTTCAATGAAACCCTGGACAGCATTACTGGAACAGAAAGGATATTATTTTTCATTCAGGATTATTTCCTGCCCGAGAAGAAGGTTTCAAACCACAGGGATATTCCTGACTTTACTAAAATTAGGGAGTTAATCCGGGCATCCACTGTTATCAGGCATCTTGTCTCAGAAAAAGAGGCAAGAATGATAGCGTATGTGAACCTGAAAGATATCCTAGGTATATTCAACCCTGGATCTGCTGAAATGCATCGAATATCAGCGACAGTCGATGCCATTGTTGATGACTCAAAATTTGGCAAATCGTACATTCCTGGTATAATAATGGAAGGGGTTGAATTTGTCAAGAAAGACCAGAAACTAAGAGACATACTTTCAAAAGAAATGAATGATTCATCAAATAACAGTGATTTTCATCTCAGGCTGCTGGAAATGCAGGCCGAATTTAAAAGAAGAAAAGAAAGAACAGATTTCATGCTTGGCATCTTTGGAATAGAAGCATCCGCAATGCTCTCTGCTGCAGACGGTATACTGGATTCGATTAAATCAGCATTATCCGGAATAATAACACCTATGGTTTCGACGCTCCTTGGTTGTGGCGTAATTGGATTGATTGCTGTGAGCACAGGGTTGTTGATTAAATCATCGCACAAGGACAACAGTTTCATGTTAACCTTTACAAAGAGCAAGATAGCGTGGAAGGAAATGACCGAAACGAAAAAGCACCTTATATCCTATAGGATAGAGGCGGCAAACCAACTTGAACCAATGACTGCATATGGAATCATTGACGAGATTTTCTCAGGAAATGATTATAAAAATAACCTGTTGGTAGAAATTAAAGGCCTGGCAGAGAAAGATCGCATGTATCTTCAACATAAACTTGAAGATGCTACGTCGGATATTATGAAGCATATAGATGAGATCAAAGAAGTGGTGGAATCACACGAAAAAAGAATAGTTTCAATCGAGGACGATATTGAATTCTTGAGGAAGGAACTGGACAGGATCAAGGCTTCTTACTGCCTGCCGTCAACAATTACCGAGGAAGCGAAGATAAGATCGATATTTTATCCAACGCGGAAAGCAGAGATAGGGTTCAATCTGGCATCAAAAGGAAAGAACCTGATTATAACAGGTATTTCGGGTTCAGGCAAGACCTCAACTGCAGCATATATTTCAATGTTGCTCAGGGATAAAGGAAATGTCAAGAGCGTTTGCATTAATAATGACATATCCCTGAATTATGGAATGTCTGTATTCCTGGAAAATTCAGCTATCGTTATTGATGATGCATTTGGAGAGAATGATATTACAATATCTCATACAGGCCAGCTTCAGAGGCTGCTTGAGGTTATTTCAAGGAAGAACATGGTAATCCTCACCACTCAAAGCCATATCTTAAGAAATATCAGATGGTTGTATCCAGCCTTCTTTGATTTTCTTACAAGTAACTTCAGCATAATTGAAATAGATCCTGATGAGCTGGACAATTCATACTGGAGTGGACTTTACGAGAATTACATGAACGTGTTTTCAACGGGATCACCTGCGGATCTCATCCAGACCGCAAGGTCGATAGAGCCCATGGTCACCGCTGAAATCCGCATGCCTGTTTCTTACGAATTTTTCTTCAGGAATTTTTTCAGATCACCAGAGATAGATACCACCGGCATTAAAAATTTAATTGAAAATTCTAAAAACTTAAGAAAGTCAATGGCTATGAGATATATTTCGCTGGAAAGAGAGGACAGGAATTTTGTAAAAGTAGTATGCTTATTTCCGGGTATGAGTGTAAACGATTTCAAGACAACTTATAAAAGGTTCTACGGTAAGGATATTTCGCGCGAGGACGTTGAAAGCCTCAGAACAAGAAATGAGATATTTCTTAAAGATAATAATAGTTTGAATATTGTTCGCAGTGAATGCTCAGAAGGTATTTGGGATAAGATTGCTGGAGATGTAGATGATGTCAGGGATTTATTGAAACCGGTTATGAAGATGTTTGAGTTCTTTGAAACAAGACTGCAGGCAGTCTCATGCATCATACAGGTGATCAATAAATACTCCTCTCTTGGCTCTGAAAAAATAGTTTCTGACTTTATTATGCAATATATCGATGGATCTAATGCCCATAAGAGACATTTAGCTGCCTATCTGGTATCTGAGATACTTACCTCTATTTCAGATGGAAAATTCCTGGAAAACGTTCTAGCTTCTCTTAAAACGGAAGAAGGTGTGTTCGAGGCATTATTCCTTCTTAAATCTATGTCTCGGAGTCAAAAATGGGCAAAACTATCAGTTTATGAGACAGAATCGTTTCTTTTGGATCCTGACATTTCCGAACAGTTTGTAAATGCGCTAAAAACGCAGATTTTCTATTCAAGTGATCTGATCAAAAAAATAGGAAATAGTTCTACTGTTAAAAGTATGGATGCTCAGGGCCTGTCAGAATACATCGAAGAAAAGGCGGATATTCTATATGGCAACAGAACCGAAAAAAACTTACTGAAGGATGCAGTAAAGTGGAACTATATTGGATTGAAGAGCGGAAAATTCAAAAAGATATTTTCAGGCTCAGATGACTGGATTGAGTATGTAGAAACAAGAGAAGATAATCTCGGCCGCCTCTATCTGAACCTTGATGAACTCATCTCTTCGAAATTACTTGTTGAGGGAAATGAGTACATCCTGGAAGCAAGGATAATGACGGAGAATGTAAAATCTGTTGAAAAACCAGACATGTGCGGAGCAACGGTGGGTGTTGCTTATGCCGATGATGCCTGCTGGACGCCCAGAAAGGACGCATTCCAGGTTGAGATAGGTTTCGTTCAGGGAACCACCTCAGATACATTTTATCAAAGTAGATTCAGGCTTGGTTTGAT
>JAKARU010000080.1 GCA_021819225.1 Thermoplasmata archaeon | reverse complement strand
TTCCGATCTAATTCTCCAATAAAAAACCTAATTGACGTCAGAGGGCAACATTTTCTATAATTCTCAAGTTATGAAAAAGTAATATTAAGGGCCCCGGCGTAATTGTGCGAAGGCATAGTAACTGATACTGGAACCTGATAAATTCCATTTCCATTTACACTTACTGTTGAGACGAGCCTCGCATTGAAACCGTTATCAGTCGAAACTGAATTTATTATGAAATGCGCCCCGTTGGAGATTGATACAGAGATATATAATGTGACCGTTGACGAGCCTGAATAAGTAAATTTCCCATAGGCGATCGAGAAAGATGGTTCATTGATCTTATTGAAACTGACATTTACCTGCTCTATGTTCACTGTGGTTCCAAAGATTCCATTGAAGGAAAAAATCAGGAGGAATGTTACAAAAACTACAACAACGACACCAAGAAATGTCTTTTTCCCGGCACCTTCCCTGATCCAGGGCCTGTCAATTTCAAGTGGAATCATCTCCATGAATATAACTAATTTCCATATAAAGATATGACAACATGCGTATCGTGGACTTTTTCCATAGATGTAATTTTAAAGTATTCCCAGTAATAGTTATATCCATTTTGTTATGCTATTCCCGCAACTTATACTAATGTTTTCTGATCATGATCACTACACAATTATTTTCAATCGCATTAAATAGTCGTTTAAAGGAAAAATATGAAGGTCAGGGAAATGTCACAGATCCGCGCATTGCCATTAAATTCTATTAAAGGAGAAACAAGAAAGATGATGGAGGTAGCCTCGGAATTGCATGGACTGGGATTTATGCCAGGAACTGGGGGTAACATAAGTAGGCTGATTTCCCCGGATCCGTTCCTTCTCCAAATTAGCGCCAGCGGAATTGACAAGGGGAAGATGAGTGAGGCCAGCTTTATAACAGTGGACGAGGATGGACAGCCCCTGTCAGGTAAGCTGAAACCATCTGCTGAAACACTTCTTCATATAGCGATATTGAGATCGACTGACGCAGGATCTGTTATACATACGCATTCAGTCAATGGAACAGTGTTATCTGAAATATACAGGGAGAAAGGTTACATCTCAATAACTGGATATGAGATGCTGAAGGCTCTAAGCGGAAACAAGACTCATGAATGTACTGAGGTTATTCCGGTTATCAACAATTCTCAGGATATGCCATTCCTCCATGAAATAGTGATGAGAGAATTGCATGATAAGACGGATACTCACGCGATCCTTCTGGAAGGTCATGGCCTGTATACATGGGGTGCTGATGTATTTGAGGCTAAGAGACACACAGAGGCCATTGAATTCCTTCTTGAAGTGATTTACAGGAAGATGCTGATAAGCGGGAAGAACGAAAAAATGATGGAGTGAAAACAATGGTAAATGTTAATATAACCGACTCTGGCAAAATAATCAGGGATCATGATGAAGTTTGTGGGTTTCTAGGAAAAAGAAATATCAGGTATGAGAGGTGGGACATCTCAAAAATTTCTTCCTCGGAACGAACCCAGGAAGCCATTCTTGCCACATTCAATGAAGAAATAGAAAATATCAGCAATAAAGGTGGATACACAACGGCAGATGTGATTAATATAGATCCAAAAACTCCCAATCTGGAATCTATGCTTGAAAAATTTAAGAGGGAGCACAGGCACAGCGAAGACGAGGTCAGGTTTATCATAGATGGGAGCGGTATATTTTTTATACATACTGAACAGAACGAGGTTTTTTCAGTTGAGGTGGAACCAGGTGATCTTCTCAGTGTCCCTGCAGGAACGAAGCACTGGTTTGATCTATGCCAGGATAGACGTATCATAGCCATAAGGTTATTTCAGGATAGATCAGGATGGGTCCCCCTTTACACGGGCAGCGGCATCGATGGAAAATATGAACCTGTATGCTTTGGTCTTAGTTATATAGGGAACCGCGGAGATTCCCCTTAAGAGGTGTGGAATCCATTGGTAATAAGGGCAATATTACTTGATATTGAAGGGACTTCTGTGCCGTTTGATTTTGTGCACAGGGACATGTTTGACCACGCCAGAAAACACATGAAGGACTTCCTCACCAGAAATTGCGATTCCAGACAATTAAAAAAGATCTGCCATGAAATCCTGCAAGAATTTAACAAGATTCATGAAAGAAAACTGTGTATTGAACTGGAATGCGATAGCCAAACAGTAGAAGACTTTTCAAACTTAATAAAGGAGATGATTGATGAAGACAGCAAGTTCAGGGCACTGAAGGAACTGGAAGGCTATCTATGGAAGGAAGCATTTGAAAATGGTTCCCTGCAAGGCATTTTGTTTCCCGATGTAAGGAAGAACCTGACGACATGGAAAGAGAAGGGGTTGAAAATATTCATATATTCTTCAGGCAGTGTTATGTCACAGAAGATGATATTCAGCCATACCGAAGAGGGAGATGTATCCACATACCTTGATGGGTATTTCGATACTGAAGTAGGCGGGAAGAAGGACCCGCAGAGTTATTTAAAAATCGCATCCCTTATTCAAGAAGCACAGGAGAACATTTTATTCCTCTCAGATTCTGAAGAAGAAATCAGGGCTGCCAACTCTGCAGGATTGAGAATATACCTTGTGAACAGGGACATGCTGGAAGAAGGACAGAGGGATGGATTCAAAATAATCAGCAACTTTGATGCAATTGATCTTGATTAAGAATTGTGTGTGATATTATGGCAAATTTACAAATTTTGGAAAAACATACAAACTGAGATGCTAACAGATTTTGAGATGATACAAAGAATTCGATAAATCGCCAATCAATTTAGATTGTATTCAAGGTATTATTGCTTACAAAAAGAACAGGCACCATTACTGGAGAACCATGCCGATTCGTAATACCGACCTCACCTCACAACAAATCAATGGATCTGGATGCACCAATAAACACGAGGAGACTGAGATTACCTGAAGAGGTGAGAATCTCAAATATATGGAATTTCTTAACTATTTCGCCTGAATCACTGTTCTTGATTATGTTAACCTATTCATATAACAAGGCTATCACTGTATCCTGCGATGATATATTGTTTGTAAGCAGCGATCCAGGGAGATTCCTCATCTCCTCAGAGCGATACATCCTTTAATCCTTAACTCATCAATTTTTAAAGAACATGCTCAGATCGTTACCGGGTTTTTCTACAAGCTCCCTAGACTTTTTTGGGACTTCTCTCATGATCTCGGACACTTTCATTTTGTACATCTTGATTCTTGAAAGTATGAGGAGAACATTCCTAACACTGTGTTTTCCATCTATTATGTTGAGAATCTGAAAACGAAGATATAGTGAAAGAAGGTTCAGGAAAATGTAGGTTAATAGCGTATGATCATTTCTCAGGTATGATCGATCTGCCACGAGATCATTTTTGAACACAATGAATGCTGTTTGTATAACCAGTATATCCTCTCAGGATCCTCATTGGGATCTGAAAGAAGGTATAGCTTTCCAAAATTAAGGGTCTCAGATCGGAATGGATTAACGTATGTCCATGATGGGAAAGAATGCCATATTCACAAACATCATGGATATAGATTCTGCGGGAATAATTGATCTTTATAAGGAAAGAAACATGGTGAAACCCTGCTTACGCACAATAAACAGCATGGGTATTGCATTTCCAATATATCACAGAACTTAGGATAAATATGATAACTGTCATACAAAAGACTAAATATTGAAAACTGTTGATGATAATAATATGACAGGTAAGATAACGAGGATACTGGTTTTAACAATTCTATTTATGTTCGTCTCTTTCTTTCTCTCTTTTCAGGAGCACAGCCAAACTCATCCACACCAATGGAACAGAGTGATATAGTGAACTGCTTACCTGCGACCATGACATGGGAACTGACAGGGTCTACATGTATATCAGATATTTCAGGTATTACAACACTGAACATGGATGTGAAGTCATATAGTTCCTCTGTACCCTGCAGAGGCACATCCCTCTGCTTTATGGTGAAACAGAATGGAGGATCATGGAGGATTGTAGGATACACGAAAGTATCAGGCACAGGCACATACTCATATACCTGCATGAATATTTATGGAAAAGTGCAGATGGAGGCAAGATATGTATCAATGTGCGCATTATGCTGTGGAGAGATGAATAGTGGAATTTCAAGCACAGGGAATTTAGTAACACATCACTTCTACCGTGAATACTTTTCCACCTTTGGATTGTCAAGCGCAACAATAAATAATCATTTTCAGAATTACGTCGGATACAATGGAAACAATTGCATTTATATGGCAAATCTCAATGGCTTAGATAATGGAAAGGCCATAGATACAAACACATGCGATCTATTTGGCAAATATATTGATTTAAAGCCTAAATCTGCAATATACAATTTATCAATTTGTAATAACGATTATTATAAGGGGTTTTTAGTGGGTGATGAAAGTTACAATGAATATGATTCGGGTTCTAATCTTGTAGTCAGATTAAATTTAACTGACATAGGTGCCGCTATAGGTACATGTGAACCTTGCAATGGTGGTTATTGCGGTGTACCTCATACTAATGAATTAATTACAAGTATAAAGGCGAAAAACCAGCATGAAGCAGATGTATTATTATTGCCAAAGAATGCTGAGTATCAAATAGGCATAAACGTCACACGTGCCAACAAGAAGATGACTATGGAGGAAGATGATTTAGAACAGTTAATGCTGGGCGGTCTCTCCTTTATTCCGGTCGTTGGTATTATTCCATCTGCAGCGTCTTTTGCACTAACCGCTCAAAACCTTGTAAACTGCATAACAAGTAAAAGTCTCCAGCAGTCAAATTGTGACGACCAACCTGCAACTGTTTCATACATCACATGCGGGGGAAATTTAGTTCAAAATTGTCAGGAAAGATCTTGCTCATTTAGAAATTTTTACTCCACTGGATTAGTCGGAGATGTTTGTATAAATAATCAGTATGTAAATGAGCCATTTAGCCTATGCATATCATATTCATCGCTGTTTTCATATTCATATTCGTCGGAATTTGGAGAATTTTATGAAAAAGGAGCACCAATCAATGATACATTAAATTTTACACCAGCAACACTGATTTACAATAACAGCATTCCCTCAGCACTTTC
>JAKARU010000079.1 GCA_021819225.1 Thermoplasmata archaeon | reverse complement strand
AATAGAGGATCGCATGGATGAACTCAGAAATATTCAGAAGGAGAGGCAAAAGAGAAACAGCACTAAAGGAAAGATAAATAAATCGGATGCAATTACATGATTACCATAGAACTTTTTTCATAGAAGGGTACATGAAAAGATTGTTGAGGAGGAGCTGAAACCTAAACTCAGAGCTTAATTAGGAATTAATTCACAAGTTTTCACGTATTACTGCTCTATGGATTGATTGATGCCTATAATAGCTGACATTCTATAATAATATTCATATATCATGTTTTCATATGATAATTATGGTTGCCGGAAAGCCCAGACACGGCTTTAGTGATAAATCCGAGATTCGGGAATGGAAAAGGAGACAGGGGTTTGAAATGCTTAAGAAAGGCGTGAAGAAATCCGTTATATCAGGAAAACTCGGGGTGAACCGCAAGACTGTGTACAACTGGTCAGTTAAACTGGAACAGAGTGGTGACTGGCATGACAGGAAGCAGCCAGGTTCAAAGAGTAAGCTGACAAGGGATCAGAAGGAGAAGCTGAAGAAAATAATAGACAGCGGCCCCAGGTCATATGGCTATGATACCGATCTGTGGACACTGAAGAGAATATCTGAAGTTATATCAAGAGAGTATAATGTTGATTACAACACTACACACATCTGGCGTGTGCTGAAAAATCTTGGTTATTCGGCACAGATTCCTCTTGCAACAGCCATGGAGAAGAATGCCGAATACGTGAAGGGAGTGGCTTGAAAGGAATTACCCTGAATATGTGAAGGAGGCAAAGGAGAAGAATGCGACCATTCTGTTCCAGGATGAATCCGGTGTTCAAAGCAGACCTAATGTAAGGAGGACATGGTCACGGAAGGAAAAGAGACCGGTCATGAGGGTGAGGGAGAAGAGGGATAAGATATCCATATCCTCCACCGTATCTGTGGATGGCGATCTATATTTCGCCATAAAGGAGGGGAGCATGAACGAGGATGACATCCTCTCATTTCTGGATCAGATTCTCTCAGAGATCAATGGTTTCCTCTACATATTCTGGGACAACATAATGATACACAGGAGTAAGAAGGTCAAGGAATACCTTGGAATTCATAATGACAGGATGATAACAAGACGAATTCCTCCATACTCTCCGGAACTGAATCCCGATGAATTCGTATGGAATGCACTGAAGTATCAGGAGTTGCCGAACTTCTGTCCGAGGAGCTATGATGATCTTTACAGCACAGCAGACGCAAAACTTCTGGAGATGAAGTCTCATCCGGAGAAGCTAAAAAGGATCATAAGGGGAACATCACTGCCTATGCCTTCAGAAGTGTGAATTCATTAAGATAAAGGAGAATAAACCGGCGATAAGTGTCACTTTTATTCCGACGAAAATGCACAATTATGAACAGCCGCTATACTAAGGCTTGTATCAAAGATAAGACTGAGTAAAAATCCAAGGGAGATAATGAAAATCGTTGGTTGTTGAAATATGAAAAAACTTGTTGTAAATATATAAGACATGTTGAAGGTAAATTTTATATATTAATAAAACATGATAATTTAATGTCTTCAAGACTATTAGAAAATTCTGGAAAGAAGTTAATAGATCTTGTAATTGTGGCATCTACCTCGATTATTCTGGTCCAGGATACTGTACATGGAAAAAAAGACTCATTAATGTCTCTCAATGAGTCACAGGTAGGATCAAACCCTTACTTAAATGGATTGCAATACATTGGGACACAAACATTTAAAAAAGTATCACCAGATAAGCATACTGAGATTATCACAAAAGTTTCCGCTTATTATAATGAAAGTGCAAGATATATTGTATACTGCATGTATACAATGGTCGATGCTATGAACGGGGCGAATATCGAAGCAGGAAAAACTGCAATTCGCTCGGGTAGCACTATATTTCAATCAATGTTTAACCCTGGAACTGAATTTACTCACACGACATGGGTGAGGATTTGCCACTGGAAATTACTATTTGGTCACTGGATTAAGGTCTGTAACGTTGTTCCCGAAACTTCTTATTCCATAGATCAGGGGAATCTAATACCAAATGTGGATGGTCCGACCTTTTCTCCAAACAAGTATTCACATGGAGTTCAGATTGGTTCTCAAACGTGCTCATATGGTTTGTCAGTAGGTGGAAAAATTTGCGGTGTGTCAGTTAGCGGTGAGATAGGATTTTCAAAGACAACCGATTATTACAGTAGTAAAATCTATGTAATTGGAGTTCATTCACAGAATATTCAATGGAAAAAAGATGACTGCGTGAAAGGACTAACATATACACATTTTATCACAATCGCGTCCACATTTTACAAGAAGGGGGGTAGTCCGTTCATTTACCTCGAATCCATAGCCAATACAACTTATAATTTTCGCGAGTTTTGGGGATTAGCTTATTCAACTCTTGAGGTAAATTATCAGTATTTTCCATTCGACGGGAGTAATTAAATCCATGAAAACTTCATTCAAATTTGTTACCGTTGTTATCGCGCTTATATTATTGGCCGCTGGTACCTATGAATACGTCTTGTCCCAAAAACCAGCTCTTCCGATTTTTATTGAAAACGCTAAAGCAAGTGCAAGCATTGATTTTAGCAGGGAAAATTATTCCGGAAGAACCAATGCCACAATATCCGTTCTAATAAATTGCCCAGATGGGGGAAAGTTTACGATAAATGAATTTTTATTCTGTTTCGTCTTTATTGGTTCAACAACAAAACAAATGGAAGAAAATATCTCAAATTCATATAGTAAACATACCTCGAATTATCCCTGCGAAAACCAGAATCTAAATTATTCCCATATGCCCTTTTATTTAACAGTAGCGGATTTCTGTCTATCCTTCTCCTACAAGCATCCGGAACGCAATATAACCTGGAATTTTGATTCACCAGGGAATTATTCTTCCAAAAAATTGCCAACCGGTTATTACGCATTTTTTAAAGTAATTATGGCTGGAAATAACTTTGCAATGACCACGGATCAGTTAAGATCGTTCATCAATGTCAATTATCCATATGTATACATTTCAACATCCTATTATGAGAATAGTTCTATTCTGGAATCTGCAAATAGACATCATACCCAGGGAACCTATCAAATTCTTTATTCATTAGCAGACAACTTTTTCCTTAATGCTGTAAACTGGCAGAAAGCATCCGTAAGGAGGTGCTTGTAGTATGGGAAATGTAATTGAGGTAAGCAGGATTTCAAAATCATATGGATTAATATCCAGAAAGTCAATCCTGAAAGATATTTCCTTTCATATTGAGCAGGGTGAGTGCATCTGTATTATGGGAGCAAATGGTCAGGGAAAAAGTACTCTTATTAAGATTCTTGCGGGTCTTTTGGCGAGGGATAGGGGTGAAATAAAAATAGCCGGAAGATTGGGATATATGCCGGAGACGAGTATAAATTTTCCATCACTCAATATATATCAAACAATGGAATATTATGGCTTAATATCTGGATATGGAAAAGATTATGAACAATTGATAGACAGATTCTCTTTGGCAGAAAAGAGAAAGATAGTAAAAAAATTTTCAAAGGGTATGAAAAGAAAATTGGATCTTATCAGGGCCTTAAATTTGAAACCTGACCTCTTGCTTCTCGATGAACCCTTTGAAGGGCTTGACCCAGGAGTATGTAATGATATGATCTCTGTGATTGCGGAAGAGAAGGCCAGGGGCTCTGCAATCTTGATGAGCAGTCATGATATGTCTTATGTGGAGAAAATTGCCGACAGGGTATTTATTTTGAAAAATGGACATTTGAGTCAAATTGATGAATGGCAGAGAGAGACAACTGTATTAACGGTATCAGGAGATCTGAAAATAATTGAAGGTATCATAGAAAGATTTAAATGCAAAATAGGAAAAGATGGAGAATATTTAAAAATCAAGGTAGTGGGAAAGGAAGAAACTATTTCGGTCATTCAGACTTTGGCAAAGAATGGGGTAAACATAATAAAACAGGAGGTAGTCAGTCTTGAAGACATCTTTTTACAGGAAACTTAAAAGACTGGCATCTGATTTTTTGAGAACAGTTATCGCCCAATTTACAAAGGATGTAGTATATTTATTTAGGTCACTGTACGCACCTGCTATTATTCTTGCATGCATAATATTATTGTCCTTCATACTCTACGAGGGGAATGTTCCAGTCGTATCAACTTCATTTTGGGCTCTTAAATATTCACTTGGGTCAAACATAATGAGTCTAGGTATGGATCCTCTCTTAAGTATAAATTTTGGATGGATAATCATGCTTCTCCCGGCCTTAAATATGTCGGATGATATTGAAAGTAGAAATCTTGAAATCCTGAGAACATTCAAATTCAATTCACCTGGATATTATGTTGGAAAGATACTCTCTTCGTTGTTCTATCTCATTCTGTCTCTTTTAATTTTTTCATATGTTACCGAGGGTGCATTGTTTTATGATGGCTATGCCGTAACATCAAAATTTCTTATTGAACCCATATATGTGGCGCTTGCCTCAATGGTAATCCTGTTGCCCTTCTTTGGAATATCCATATTTGTTTCAAGCCTTGTAGGTAATAAAATGCTGTCTGTATTCACTATCCTTTCTCTTTTCTTCCTCGCCTCAATCGCAACCCTGGACTTGGGAAGCATTTTGTTTTCTACAAGAAAAATATCGATGTTTAATACGTTTATATTCTCTTTAAATACCTCCTATACTTCACCAGTGGTAAATGGGTTACTCGGCATGAATGTAAGGTTTACGAGCGTTCATTTAACCTATCAAAGTCTGCTTTATGTAATATTATTATCCGGTTTAATTTCTCTGTTATTGGGCTACATTGTAATATTTTTCAGAAAAAACTATGTTAGTTTTCAGGAGAAGATAACTTCATTGTTGTCCATTATAGTTTCGAGGGGTGGTAAAAATAAGGAAGAGTAAAATGTGGCTGGCCATATTTCTGGCTATAGTTTTGTTCAGTGCTTTCTATGGGTATCACGTTTACGAAATTACAGAAATTCAGGGTAATCAAAAGGTTGGGCAACCTCCGCCAGGATTGTCAGTGAATTTAACAAACTATACTTTACTCTATGATGCCGTGAACCTGACTGGAGAAGGAAGTCTGTATTTCAACCTTCCTTAGAT
>JAKARU010000078.1 GCA_021819225.1 Thermoplasmata archaeon | reverse complement strand
TTCTCTGAAATTATTAATGTATCTGGCAATAGATATCCCAATGTATTTTTATGATATATAATATTTTTTATTCAATCTTCTTATTTTAGGAAACATTTAAAATTAGATTGAAATATGATGACTCATGGCAGGAAAGATAAAAGAGATAGAAATATACAATGTAAGCGAGAAAACATCTGAAAAATCATCACCATGGAGTTCTACCATGATCATTGTCAAGGTAACAACGAGTGACGGCATAGTTGGATACGGAGAGGCACCAACAACCCTGATGACACTTCCAGTGAAGGAAAGTGCCGAGGAAGTGAAAAGGGTTTTCCTGAATAAGGATGTAAATGAAATCTACAAAAACACAATGGAGTTTTACAAGCATTCATTCTATCTTTCAAGGTCCATGGAAGCTACATCAGCCCTGAGTGCTGTGGAAATGGCATGCTGGGATATAGTTGGGAAAAGCTGCAAGGAACCCGTTTACAATCTTCTCGGAGGCAAGATGAGGGATAGTGTCAGGGCTTACAGCAATGGCTGGTATTCCGATTGTGTCACCGCTGATGACTTCGTAGACAAGGCAAAGGAGATAAGGAAGAAGGGTTTTGATGCCGTAAAGTTCGATCCCTTTGGAAATAATTATGATACAATTAACAAGAAAGGACTGGAAAGCGCAGAGAACATTGTTTCAGGTCTAAGGGAATCATTTGGGGACTCCATGGACCTGCTAATAGAATTTCATGGAAGATTCTCCATGGAAGCTGCAAAAAGGCCACACAGATCCTTGAGCCATACGACTGCTTCTTCTTTGAGGAACCCCTTCATCCTGAACTTGAAATGAGGCTTCCTGAGCTGAGAAGTACTGTGAATACGCCAATAGCACTTGGAGAAAGAGTTCTTAATGCAAGGGATTTCATGAGGAATATTGTTGAAGGCAAGGTGGATATAATCCAGCCAGATGTAACGAACTCAAGAGGAATTCTTGAATCCTTCAAGATTGCCACAATTGCTGATGCATGGGGAATTCCAGTGGCATATCACAATGCCTTTGGACCAGTCCAGACTGCAGCCACCCTTAACCTTGATACAACAATTAATAATTTCATCATACAGGAGAGTTTTGAGGAATCCTGGCCAGACTGGAAGAAAAAGCTGCTTAAAAGCGGATATAAGCTGGAAAACGGTCATTTCAAGCTATCTGGGAAACCAGGTCTTGGAATTGAGATGGATGAAAAGTCTTTAAAGGATCATATGGTTAATGGAATGGAACCGTTTGATCCAGAATCACCCCCATGGGTAGTGTCTGGTACATACGTAGGGGAGGGAACCGATGGAAAGCAATGAGATTGGAATTAAGATAGCCGAACTGCAACAGGTCAAGGAAAACCTGGAAAAAACCATTAAGATGGCAGAAGAGAAGAAGAGGGAAATAGAAAACATGCTCCAGGGTCTGGTGAAGATAGACTCTGCTTCTGTGCCACAGGTAAAGGTGGAAGAGGCGAAGAAAGTGCTTGTGGATCTGAAAGAGCCAATGGTACCCAGAAAAAACCAGAAAATTTCAACAGGTATTTCCAAGATAGATGAATTGCTTCTAGGTGGTTTACCCATGCCGTCGAACGTTGTTCTGTTTGGTGCGCCATTCACCTCGAAGGATATACTTGCAACTAATTTCATGGCTAATTCTATCAAGGAAAACGTTCCAGTGGTAATAATCACAGCAGATAAAGATCTTAACCAGGTAAAATATGAAATAGCACAGACGCTCAGTGTAGAACCGGAAGTTGTTGACGGTTTCGAAGATGATGGGATGATTAGGTTTGTTGACCTTTATTCAAAATCGATCCAGTCCCAGAGCCCGTCAAAAAGAGCGGTTGTTATAGATAACATATCTAACCTCAGCGTTCTTTTGAAATCTGTGGAGACCATTGAACAGGAATTGCTCAGGACCTATCCTTTTTACAGGCTTGTATTCATTTCTCTTACAGCCTTCGTTCCGCAGTTTGACGAGAAGGTTTTCATGAAATTCACGCAGCAGTTCACACAGAAGAGGAAGGCAAACAGGTGCACAGCACTGTATATGCTTGAAGATGGACTCTTTGATCAGAAGGTTTTTGAAACAATCAGCTACATAATGGATGGCACCATAGAATTCAAGATAGTGAATGCAAAACAGTATGTAAAAGTGGTCGGTTTATCAAATGCAAGAACAAGAGAATGGGTTGAAGTCTACAACAGGGGAGAAACCTTTGATCTTGGATCCTTCTCACTGGAAAGAGTGAGATAAACCAAATTTTTGTCCATGCACCTTAGTTTCAGATTAATTTTAACCGCTCAGTCTGCCTGTCATTCATCACAAATCAGTCAAGGCTGAATTCATCACAGCGGTTGTATAGGTATTGGATACCTTTTCTTAAGTGTTCGCTGTCCTGGTTCCAGATAATACAAGTTCGTGAAAGCAAAATAGATGACTAAAAGATGGACATATTATTTCTGCTCACCATATGTTAAAATATTTCCCACGCATCAATATCTATGGATAAATTTTTCAAGGATGCGTTGGAAATCAGGGAACTTGCAAAGGAACATAATAAACTGTTTGAAGAAAGCGTTCCCCTGATCGCCTCAGAAAATGTGATGAGTCCGCTTGCAATGGAGATGCTTCTCACTGACTTTGGTCACAGGTATGCAGAAGGGTTGCCTCACCAGAGATACTACCAGGGAAACTTCTTTGTAGATCAGCTTGAAGATAAGGTTATAGAACTGGGAAAGAAGCTGTATAATGCACCACAGTTTGACCCCAGGCCAGTATCTGGAACAAATGCTAATATGGGAGTTATTTTTGGGCTTACAAAACCCATGGAGAAGATCTGTGCCCCAGATCTTTCAGGTGGTGGCCATATAAGTGCTGCAAAATTCGGCGCACTTGGATTCAGGGGTCTTGATATCGTGAATTACCCATATGATGAGGAAACAATGACTATTGATGTTGACGGTGCAAGAAAAACAATTCTTGAGACAAAGCCAAATTTGTGTTTATTCGGGCAATCTGTATTCTTATTCCCTGCACCGCTGAAGGAACTGAGAGACACCTTTCAGGAAGTTGGCTGCAAGGTGTGGTATGATGGTGCCCACGTAGCAGGACTAATAGCAGGAAAGAAGTTCCAGGATCCCCTGAGAGAAGGGGCTGATGTCATAACTGGTTCTACTCACAAAACCCTTCCTGGGCCTCAGCATGGCATGGTAATTGGGAATACTGATGACAGGACATGGAAAAAGGTTCAGAAGGGAGTATTCCCTGGAGTCCTGAGCAATCATCATCTTAATACAATGGCAGCTCTCGGTATAACACTCGCAGAAATGTTGGATTATGGAGAAGCATATGCACAGAAGATAATAGATAATGCAAGAACTCTTGCAGAGGAGCTTCACGCGCTTGGTATGGATGTCCTGGCAGAGAAAAGAGGTTTTACAAGATCACACACACTGGTGGCTGATGTTAGAAAATTCGGAGGGGGGAAGGAAGTTGCTGAAAAGCTTGAAAGATGTAACATCATACTAAACAAGAACCTCATTCCTGTTGATAAAAATAGAAATTCACAGGATCCAAGTGGCATAAGAATTGGAACTCAGGAGATCACAAGAATAGGATTTGAAAAGAATGATGTTAAAGCCCTTGCAGAAATTATGATGAAGATCCTCAATAACAATCTCAGTGAAGAAAAAGCAAAAGAAGAGGTCATGAATTTGAAATCCGGGTTTAAAGAAGTTAAATTCTGTTATGGAAAGGCAAATCCATATGAATATATAGAATTATTCAAATAATTTTTTCATTTAACCATACATAAATCAATCAAGTGTTTCATAACTATTTTTAACCTATTCAAAATGCTGTTATGTGAAGATTGGTGTAATTGGGTTCCAGGGTGATGTGGAAGAGCATATCAATATCCTGAAGAGGCTCCATGATAAGGGAGAAGATATAGAACCTGTAAGGGTGAAGAATAAAGATCAGTTAAGGGAAGTTTCCGCCATAATAATACCAGGAGGGGAAAGTACAACTATTTATAAGCTCATAAAAGAGTATGGAATTTATGAAGATATAATAAGTTCTGTGAAGGGAGGGAAACCATTAATGGGTACCTGTGCTGGTATCATTCTGGCGTCAGCAAAAACCAATGATACAAGAGTTGAAGGAATGGGTTTGCTTGATGTTGAGATAGAAAGGAATGCCTACGGAAGGCAGGGAGAATCTTTCATTGATTATGTTGAAATTAAAGATGTTGGGAACTACATGGCTGTTTTTATAAGAGCCCCAATTATTAAATCAGTTAACCATGGTGATATAATGGCATACCAGGCTGGAAAACCAGTAATGGTAAAAGATGGAAATGTCCTAGGACTCACGTTTCATCCAGAATTAACAGATGATACGAGGATACATGAATATTTTATAAAGATGATAGGGGGAGAGGGGGGTATTTCCAATGGAACAAATGAAGAGAGGGTGACTGTAAAATGAGAACGATTCTATATGATGAACATGTAAAAATGAATGCAAATATTGTTGACTTTCACGGCTGGGATATGCCACTATATTATGAGTCAATAATAAAGGAACATATGTATGTTAGACAGAAGTGTGGAGTTTTTGATGTTTCCCATATGGGTGACGTATTCATAACCGGTGCAGGGGCTGAAGAAACTCTCATGAAACTTCTACCATCAGATATATCAAAAATGAATGATGGAGATTGTTTATACACTGCGTTCCTCAATAATGATGGAAATATGATTGATGATACAATAATATATAGATTTAGTAAACAAAAATTTCTATGTGTTCCCAATGCTGCAACCACAGACAGGATACTGGATCATATAATAAAAAATAAGATGAACAACTGTGAAGTTAAGAATTATTCAAATGAATTATCATGTATAGCAATTCAGGGTAAGGATTCTGTAGATATCATGAAACATCTCGACTTAAAGTTTCCAGAACCTTTCAAGTTTTACGAAGAAAAAGGAATGATAATTTCAGGCACTGGATATACCGGTGAAACAGGATGTGAAATAATTATAAGAAATAGTGAAGCAGTGAATTTATGGGAAAAAATAGTGAATGACTTGCGGAAGATTGGATGTGGTCCATGTGGTTTGGGTG
>JAKARU010000077.1 GCA_021819225.1 Thermoplasmata archaeon | reverse complement strand
TTCCATGAATGGTTTTGCGTAAGTATGGATTATGAACACATTGAGAAAGATTCCGGTAAAGGAGAATTCAGCGAAAAGGAAAAAGGAAATAAAAAAGGAGATTATGGAAAGCCTGTCCATTCTGTTCATGAAGTCACTCGTTGTAGAACTGTCCCCTGTAAAGCCTTATCATCACACCCCCAATTATGAAGAGGAATCCAAGGCCTATCCCATACAGTGACTGGTCATACACATTTCCGAATGGCATGGAAAGCATCTCGAACAGGATAACTATTGAGACTATGCCGAGTACTGAACTGTAGGCGACATAGGTATTCTTTGATACAGGAACCGGTTCTTTCCTTACTGAAGGCGGGTACATCCCCGTGAAAAGCCCAACTGCGAACAACAAGGATATTGCAAATAAGAGTCCAACGATGCTCAGCCCGGCTATAACTCCTGGAGTGTAATTGCCCTTAGCACTCACGACGATCATCCCTAATCCAAATGCAGTAACACCGGAAAAGGCTGCCGACAGCACTATGCCTCCCGCGTACGGATTCTTGAGTCTCCCAGTCTTTATCGCATTTGAAAGTGTTATTACAATGGCCGGGACTACGATCAGGGGTACAAGGTAGAACAGTACAACTACAGTGTTTGCAATTGCAATGCCAGGTTCTAGCGCCCCCCATGCGGATAATATTGCGAGGTATATGACTCCGATTACTGCAAAGGAAACGGTTATGGGCCTGTCAACCAGTTTGAGTGAGGCTTTTGTATCAATGTATGGAAGAAGTACCAGGTATGCAAGTGGCAAGCCCGCAAAGAAGACCGTTGCGTAGAATGGCCCAAGACCCTGAGCAAACTGGAAATCCAGCTCCTTATAGATAAAAAGGAGGAACCACGGGGGGTATGCAGGAACACTCATTGCCAGGGGACTGGTTGCTGAAACCTGTGGAAATGGCGAGAACAATGCAGGAACATTTGGTACCACTGCAAGTATTGAAGGTACCACCACAATAATTCCGAGGGTATACAGTACAATCTGCAGCATGTACATGAGGTTGTACGGATACCACTGCTTGTACGTTCCGTCATCGTGATCAATTGCAGGTGCCCTTTCACCAGAATCCTTGCCTGATGGCATTATGGTGTTATATTCTGCAAGGAAGAAGTGCGCAAGGAATACTATCCCTATCAGGGCCGCCAGAACAACATGCCATGCAAGAAGCCTGTGGAACAGCGACAGTTGAGTCCCTGAACCAAAGAAGAGTGCCGTCAGGTACTGCCCGATCACCGGAGTTGCTCCTGCTATTCCTCTTCCAACATCTGTAGCGTCCGATGAAAGTACATCTCCGCTCATTGAATAACCGAAGAAGCCAACGCCGATAGTAAGAAGCAGAAGCAATATACCAGAAAGCCACTGCATTTCCCTTGGCTTCTTATATGCACCAACGAACAGGTTCCTGAGAAGATGTATGTACACCAGCACGATCATGGCATAGGCCCCATAAAGGTGCGTCGTAAGTATTATTGATCCATAAGGAACTGTGTTGAGAAACGCTTCTGTACTGTTATAGGCGTTTGAGGGTTCATAATAAAACAGCAATATGAGCCCTGTAACCACTTCGTACAGGAATACAGCAGAAACCATCGCCCCTGTCCAGAACATGAAGCCGCCAGCCTTACGCATATAGTCGGGAACCTTCCTTGGTATGGGCTGTGGCTCATTCATAATTTTTTCAATCATATTAGTCTTAATTTCCATATAATCAACTCATCCCGTAGTTTGGGTAACAGTAGTTTCAGTTGTTGATGGCAGCGGATTGCCTCCTGACAGATCACTGGTATGCGAATATATAACAGGACCTACCAGGCTCTTTACATAGTATTCGTCGGAATCCGGATCACTTCCCTCATGGGAAAGAATAACGTTAGGCAGTGGCCTCTGTGTCGGGCCGGTCACAACCTTGAAACCTTCAAAAGGATCATAAGTACTCCCGTGGCAGTCGCAGTGGATCTTGCCATCGAATGAAGCTGAGGTGAATGTGTGATACCTTATTTCCGGAGGTATACAGCCAAGGTGCTGACATATTGCGCTTGATGCAACAATCGATTTATAAGGTCCTGCACCTCCAGGTGACGTGAACTTCCCCCCAGTAAGCGGGATTGTTACACTTACGGGATTGATTGCAACATCCTTGTTGTTACTGTCACCCAGCCTCAGCAGAAAATTCGGCTCATTGAGGAGAGGGTAGTCAAAGGTAACAATTTCCGGATTATTGACCTGGAGTGAATTTGTGCTTATGGCCTTCCCTGTCGCGTCAACAAGCTTCATTGATGGAAATCCGCTCAAAACTGGACCTGATGGTGGAATTATATTCTGGATTCCACCTCTCAGAAAGGCAAGTGCTCCTGCCCCTACTGCAACGATTCCCATGATTTTTATGAAATTCCTCCGTGATGCGTCTGGAGGAGTCTGCTCCTCCCTTTCGTTTCCAGCCATTTCAATCCCTTTACATCACGTGGATATTTCCCATCATCCAGCCGACGGTCGCCATTGCTCCACCCCAGCCAGCAGCGCCTGTTCCGCATGGGGCATAACACTGCCATGAAAGGATTGAACCGGAGGTCTGGTTGAGATAGAACTGTGCGTGCGTCACCGTTCCACCGTTCGGATTATTTCCTGCCCATGTTGGGACATTCACTATTACCTTACCCCCGCTGATAATTGAGAAGGTGTGTGTTACATAGTATCCGCCAGTAGTGGAATTGCCAACCCATGGAAGGCTTGAAATTGCCCATCCCTGACCCTTGTTTATGCTTATGTTGTTTGAAGAATTACCGGACAGAGTAGCGTTTTCTGCCATACTTGTACCATTGTATATGTACTCCCTGTTGCCAACTGTGCCGAATACCTTTGCAAAGAAACTGTTATTCTGGACAGGGATCGATGTATTTCCAGTAGCATTACCGAGTGCGCTGCTTATTCCACTATCATAGTTGATTATTGTTAAAGAAATAAGCTGATTTCCAGGGAGATAGATATTCGCAGCTGAACCTAAGGTTCCATTAGGTTCAAGAATGAAATAAGCTGGTTGCCTGTGATTAATTGATGAGTTGTGGAACCAGTTGTTAGGAGTTATAATCAGTGTGAGAGAAGTCTGTGCTGCAGCCGGTGCAGTCGTGCTAACACTACTGACAGATTCATAATAAGCCGCGCCAATACCTACACCTGCAATCACTACTATTGCAGTCATTATAGCGTAAAATGCCTTTTCAGATGCCATATTCCTGAATCAATTGCCAATATTTAAGCACGTAACCTAAAATGTTGTGTTAATTTGCGACCATAAATCCCACACGTCGAAATATCAGTCATTGAATTGCCACTGGATTCCAGTGACAATTCAGGATATTTGGGACTGCCCGAAAAATTTCATGTTCCGTTAATTACTTTTTCATGAACTCTTCCATTCTTGTCTGGACAGCCTCTGGAGGCATGTGCCCTCTTGTGTAATAATAATATGAATCGAAGCCCCACTTCATAAGGTGAGCTACCTGGCCAGTCAGGGTAATATCATGCTTCCCACCAAACAGTGAATCAGAGAGAATCAAAGTAGCCTCCGAACCACCCCTGTTCATTATGCAGAATATTTCAGGCTCAAATGGCTTGATCTCCCTGATCCCGGTAATCTCGCTCCTGAGCGATGTGAATGCAATATCTGCCTGCAGTATTGCAATGTGTCCAAGCTTTGGCATGGAGAGATTGTTCACGTCTCCCGCAACAAAGATGTTCCTGTACTTGAGATGACGCATTTCATTGTCTGTAGAGATGAACCCGAATTCATCTCCAACATCTGATGCCTTCACAAATTCTGGGCCCCTATATGGAGGAATGATTATGGACAGATCACTCTCCATTTCACTTCCATCCTTGAATCTTACCTTCTGCGCCTCTATTTTTGAGATTTCCTTCTTTGTTACCACGCTAATTCCATTTTTCTCGATCAGTGGCTTGAGATTGTTGTGAACAGGTTCCCCAACATCTTCAAAGAATATTTCTCCAGGCGTGAAAACATTGATAGATGATTTCTCCCTCAGGTTATTTTCCCTGAGGAAGTGATCGACCATAAACATTATTTCCCCTATTGGTCCTTCGCAGGGAGCGGCAAGAGGGATCTGAGTCTCCTTCGACCACTCAGTTTTGGCTGAGCCTATTACAACCCTTCCCCCATTGAATGACTTCAGTCTTTCCCATAACCTCGGTGCCTGTACATCATCACAAACAGAATAGCCGTATTCATTAAAACCTTCAATTGCATTATAATCTTTCACGGCCCCCGCAGCAATCAGGAGATAGTCATAGGAAATGCTTTCTCCATTATCCAGTTCTATTCTTTGATCTTCAGGGCTGATTTTAACAACGGACCGATTAACGAACTTGGCATTTCCTCTCTTCATTATTTTTTCGAATGGAATCTGAACCTTCGAAACACTCTTTCCCTCCATTGCTACTTCAGGCAATGATGGTTTTTCAAGGCTGGTCTTCCTCTCGTCTATCAGGGTAATTTCAAAATTATCTTTCAGGTGCTTCTTCACGTTATAGAGAAACCTCAATCCGGCAAAACCTCCACCAATTATCACGAGTTTTTTTACCATTAATTCACCATTCATTTGTTATCATAAATAAGTATAAAATATTCATGATAATCTATCATATTTGTGAATTATTTTTAATCATTGAGGAAAAGCGTAAGGAATCCCATTATATGATTGTCTTATAGCCCTGCAAAAACCCTCTTTTGAAGCGACTTTGGCATCATCCTTGCAACAGAGATAAGCCTTCCTATGGACTTCTCACCTTTACGGTTCATTTTGCGATGCAATTCGTAATGCTTCATCAACCATGGCTTAACATATGATTCCCAGTTCTGTTGATATTCATCAGGATTGTTATTTATTATGCTCTTTGCTGCGAGCTGACCCGTCCAGAATGCCCCCTGCAATCCTCCAGCGGTTGTGTTCAGAACTGCATTCACCATATCGCCAGTGTACAGGTAGTTATTCCGTACAACCCTATCAACCGGTTTTGACAGTGGAATCTGGTGTGCCATGGTAGATATGATATCTCCCTTTAATTCCGGATAGATCCTGTCAAATTCGTATAATACATCCCTTGGCTGTTTCCCTGATCCAGGATAAAAACATACGCCGATTTTCCGTGAATTTTCAGATTCAG